>JBDLRG010000153.1:0-6204 GCA_039800125.1 Actinomycetota bacterium | reverse complement strand
CTCGGCGCTCGCGGCCTTCGTGCGGCCGGCGACCGAAGCGGCCCTGCCCAATCTCGCGGGGAACGACGACGACCTGCGCACCGCCAACTCCTTGTTCGGGAGCACATGGGGCGTCATGCTCGCCGTCGGCGCGGCGCTCGGTGGGGTGTTCTCCTCCGCGTTCGGCCGCAACGCCGCCTTCATCGCCGACGCGGTGACCTTCCTCGTGGCGGCGGGCCTCTTCGCCGCCGTGCGCACGCCCATGCAGACCCACGATGCCCGCGCCACGCGGCCGCGCATGCGACCTCTCGCCGACATGGGCGAAGCGATGGCCGCGGCCCGCGCCAATCCCGTCATCCTCGCCCTCATCGCCTCGAAGACCACGTTCGCGGTCGGGGCCGGCATCGTCAGCCAACTCGCCGTGCTCGCCTCGGAGGCCTTCGGCTCCGGCGACACCGGGCGGGGGCTCCTCCTCGGCGCCCGCGGCGTCGGTTCGGGCCTCGGACCGCTCCTCGCGGCCCGCGTGGTCGGTACCGACGTGTCGCGCCTGCTGCGCGTGTGCGGATTGGCGGGACTCGGGTTCTCGCTCGCCTATCTCGGCGCGGGACTCAGTCCGGAGCTGTGGCTGGCGTGCATCTTCGTGGGACTCGCCCACCTCGGGGGCGGCGCCCAATGGACCCTCTCCACGCTCGGCCTGCAGCGCGAAGCGCCGGACCATCTGCGCGGGCGTGTCCTGGCCGGCGACTTCGCCCTCGTCACGCTCATGCTGTCGGTGACGAGCGTGCTCGCCGGCGTGGTCTCCGAGATCATCGGGGTGCGCGGGGCGGTGTTGCTCTTCTCCGCGCTCGCGGCGTGCGCGTCGCTCGCCTATCTGGCCGCGACGGCGCGTCTACGGGACGCGGAACGGGCCTGATCCGTCAATCCGCGGCGTCGGCGCAACGGGCGGCGGCCTCGAGGAGCCGGGTACGCCGCGGGTCCTGGTCGAAGACCGTCATCATCGTGTTCATCACGTAGCCCATGGCCAGGTCGCGCGAAGGCTGGCAGAACCCGAACGAGCCGCCGGCACCGTCGTGCCCGAAACTCGTCGGCCCCGTGTACGGCGTGCGCGCGGAGTGGGTCATGAAGCCCATCCCGAACGTGGACATCGTCTTCAGCACGAGGTCCTCCTCCCCCTCCGGGGTCACCGAGGTCGCCGCGAGATTCCGGGTCGCGGGATCGAGCAGGCACACCCCGTTCACCTCGCCGAGGAGCGCGGCATAGATGGTGGCGATGGCCCGGGCGTCGGCGATGCCGGCGGCACCGGGTACCTCGGCGCGGTGCACCTCGGGCTTGTTGAAGGTGCCGGGCGGGAACGCGCCGCTCACCGAAAGTGCCTTGTCCCCGAGCGTCCCCGGACCGCCCCGCTCGAGCATGATGCGGGCGATGTCGGGCGGGAACGACGGCAACGGATGCGCCATGAGACGGGCGACCCGGTCCTGCTTCTCGGGCGGCAGACCGATGTGGAACTCGACCCCGAGGGGCCCGGCGATCTCGTCCTGGACGAACCTGCCGATGCTGCGGCCGGTGACGCGGCGCACGAGTTCACCCGCCAACCAGCCGTAGGTGATGGCGTGGTACCCGTGGGTCGAGCCGGGAGCGAAGCGGGGCGTCTCGTCGGCGAGGCGGGCGGTCACACGCTCCCAGTCGAGGCACTCCTCGAGAGTCACCGGGGGCTCGATGGTGTACAGACCGGCGCGGTGCGACATGACCTGGGCGACCGTGACGTCCTGCTTGCCTTTGGCGGCGAACTCGGGCCAGTACGCGGCCACCTTCTCGTCGTAATCGAGCAGGCCGCGCTCGACGCACATGGCCACGGCCGTCGCGGTGATGCCCTTCGTCGTGGAGAACACCACCTGCAGGCTTTCGGGGCCGTAGGGAACGGTGGCGTCCTTG
Organism: Actinomycetota bacterium; assembly: GCA_039800125.1. Classification (GTDB taxonomy): domain Bacteria; phylum Actinomycetota; class Acidimicrobiia; order Acidimicrobiales; family Ilumatobacteraceae; genus UBA2093. The sequence goes on along the minus strand of JBDLRG010000153.1, from coordinate 4,293 downwards.
TCGCGCCACCCGCCGGTGACGTCGACGACGAGACGACCGCGGTGGAAGACGGCGACTCCCGCACCCCGGTCCTCCCCGGAGGCGAGACCCTCGGCGAGCGCGTCGCGCACCGGCTCCCAGCCGGGCGCCACGAACTCGTGGGTGATGTTCGCCCCGCTCATGCGTCGATGATCGAGCGCAGCTTCTCGATCTGGCCGACCGGGTCGGGCCCGATCGGGTTCACCGACAGCACCGTCACGCCCGCCTCGCGGAACGCGGCCACGCGCTCGCGCACGAAGGACGGCGTGCCCACGAGGTTCGCGTTCATGATCCACTCGCCGGGCAATTTCGCGGCGGCCTCGTCCTTCTTGCCGTCGAGGTAGAGGTCCTGGATCTCCACGGCCTCCTTCTCGAAGCCGTAGTCTCGGCAGATGTCGTTGTAGAAGTTCTTGCCCCGCGCGCCCATGCCGCCCACGTACAGGGCCATGTTCGGGCGGGCCATGTCGAGGACCTTCGTCTGGGCCTCGCCGGTGAGGGACTCGTCGATGGCGAGCATGCCGCCCGCGCTGATCTCGAGACGTCCGAGTGAGGGATCGCGCTTGGCCAGCCCCGCCTTCAGTTGGTCGCCCCAGACGTTGTGGTACCGCTCGGGATAGAACATGATCGGCAGCCAACCGTCGGCGATCTCGGCTGTCGCTTCCACGCTCATGTCCTTGAGCGACGCCCACCAGATCGGGATCTCGGAACGCACGGGATGGTTGATGATCTTGAGCGGCTTGCCGAGCCCGGTGCCCTCACCGGCCGGGAGGGGCACCTGCACGGCCTTGCCCTCGTAGACGAGGGGCCTCTCGCGCTTCCACACCTCGCGGCAGATCTCGATGTATTCCTTGATGCGCTGCATCGGCTTCTCGTAGGGAACGCCATGGAAACCCTCGATGACCTGGGGTCCGGACGCGCCGAGACCGAGGATGAACCGACCGTCGCTGACGTAGTCGCACCCGGCCGCCGTCATCGCCATCAACGCCGCGGTTCGCGAGTACACGTTGACGATGCCGGTTCCGATCTCGACACGGGAGGTCTTGGCGGCGAGATAGCCGATCTGGGAGATCGCGTCGAAGCTGTAGGCCTCGGCGACCCACACCTGGTCGAGACCGGCCTTCTCCAGTTCCACGACGCGGTCCACCGCCTCCTTGAACCCGCCTGCGTAGTTGATTCCCATCGAGAGCTTCATGGTCCCCCTCCTCTTCCCGGGCCACCCTAGGACCCGGTCCGCACGGCCTGCGATTTCTGCCGCGCCCGCCGGCGCATTCCCGGCGGAACGGCGCGACACTGAAGACATGGATCCCGGGTTCGTGCCGAGACGCTTCGAAGTCGACGGGGGCATCTCCCTGTCGGCGCTCGAGTGGACCCGGGACGGCGCGGACCGTTCGCCTCTGCTGCTCGTCCACGGACTGGCCTCCAACTGTCGATTGTGGGACGGGGCCGCGCGCCTGCTCGCGGACCGCGGCCATCCCGTCGTCGCCCTCGACCTGCGCGGACACGGACTCAGCGACGCGCCGGACGACGGATACGGGGTCGCGCGCGTCGCCGACGACGTCGTCGAGGTGATCGACATTCTCGCGCTCGGAGATGCACGCTGGGCACGGCCGGTCGTCATGGGTCAGTCATGGGGCGGCAACATTGTCGTCGAGGCCGCCGCGCGCCACGGCGCTCGCCTCGCCGGGGTCGTCGCCGTGGACGGCGGCACCATCGACCTGCCTGCCTCCTTCCCCTCGTGGGAGGAGTGCGAGCGCACCCTGCGCCCCCCGGCTCTCGCGGGCACCCCGGCGGCGCGACTGCGCGCGTGGATGGAGTCCGCCCATCCCGACTGGAGCCGCGAGGCCATCGACGGCCAGATGCACAATATGGAGGTGCTCGACGACGGAACGGTGAGACCGCGCCTGACCCTCGATCGTCATCTGCAGTGCCTGCGCGGCATGTGGGAGGCGCCGCCGTCCCGGTCGTGGGGAACGATCGGGACACCCGTCATGTTCGTGCTCGCCGCGCGCGAGGAGGACGCCCACACCCGCGCCAAGCGCACCCAGGTCGAGCGGGCCGCACGGGAACTCGCGCACTGCCGCACCGAGTGGTTCGTCCCCGCCGACCACGACCTGCACGCCCAACACCCGGACCGGTTCGCCGACTGCGTCTCGACCGCGTTCGACGAGGGATTCTTCCGATGACCACGCCGCGCATCCTGGCCATCATGGGCTCGGGCGAGACCGCGCCGACGATGGTGCAGACCCATCGGCACCTCGTGGCCGGGCTCGGCGGGAACCCCCGCGCCGTCGTCATCGACACCCCGTACGGTTTTCAGGAGAACGCACCCGAACTCGCAGGACGGGCGGTCGAGTACTTCCGGCGCAGCGTCGAGATCGACGTGGAGGTGGCGGGACTCACCCGCCTCGACGACGGGGCCGACCCGGTGGAGCGCGAACGCGGACTGCGCCGCGTGGCGGACGCGGATTGGGTGTTCGCCGGGCCGGGATCTCCCACCTACGCCCTGCGCCAGTGGCGCGACACTCCCCTGCCCGGCCTCCTTGCCGACAAGTTGGCGGGAGGCGGAGTCGTCACGTTCGCCTCGGCAGCGGCACTCACCCTCGGGCGCGCCACCGTCCCCGTCTACGAGATCTACAAGGCCGGCGAGGAACCGCGCTGGGCCGACGGCCTCGGCCTCCTCACCGGCCTCGGCATCGACGCCGTGGTCATCCCCCACTACGACAACGCCGAGGGTGGCCACCACGACACCCGCTTCTGTTACCTCGGCGAACGACGCCTGACCGCGATGGAGGAGACCCTCCCGGACGGGTGCTGGGTGCTCGGCATCGACGAGCACACGGCGTTCGTCATCGACCTTGATGCGGGCATCGCCCGGGTCACCGGCAACGGCACCGTCACACTGCGCCTCCGGGGGAGGTCACGGGTGCTGCCGAGCGGAGACACCCTCCCTCTCGACGAACTGCGCGACCCGTGGTCGGCGACCACTGCCGCCCCGGTGGCCGCCGTGACGGCGACGGCGCGGGAGACAGCCGACGTCCCCGTCTCCTCGGGTCTCGACGGCGAGATCGACGCCGCCCTGGCCGCGTTCGACGCGGCCCTGTCCGAGGGCCGTGCCGACGACGCGGTCCGGGCCGCTCTCTCCCTCGAGGAGGCGTTGCACGGATGGTCGGCCGACACCCTCCAGAGCGACGCCGCCGACCGTGCGCGCGCCGCGCTGCGCTCGATGATCTCGGCACTCGGTGACGCCGCGGTGTCGGGACTGCGCGATCCGCGCGACATCGTGGGTCCCTTCGTCGAAGCCTTCCTCACCCTGCGCGCGACGGTGCGCGCCGAGAAGCGCTTCGACCTCTCCGACGCCATCCGTGACGCGCTCATCGGCCTCGGCGTCGAGGTGCGCGACGGGGCCGACGGCGCCACCTGGATCCTCGGCGAACCTCCGGCCTGACGCACCCGCACGGCGCCCCACGGGTCGCGGGGACTCAGATGTGGTGCAGGTGCGAGATGCGGGTCCGTCCGCGCGCGCCGGTGGCGAACCAGACGACGATGAACAGGAGCGTGCCCACGAGGATGATCGTGGCGCTCGCCGACGTGTCGAGGTGATACGAGAGGTTCATGCCGACGAAGGCCGACGCGGCACCTACGACGGGCGCTATCCACAGCATCCGGGCGAAGGAGTTGGTGAGCATGCGCGTCGTCGAGGCGGGGATGACGAGCAGGGCCGAGATGAGCAGGGTGCCGATGACGCGCATCGTCACGAGGATCGTGGCCGACAGCATGACCATGAGCAGTGCCTCCATGCCCGACACCCGCACTCCCGACACCCGCGCTACGTCCGGGTCGAACGTGGCGAACAACAGGCGCCGGTAGGCCACGGTCACGACGGCCACCGCCAGCAATGACACCGCGGCCACGGCGATGATGTCGGAGGTGCGCACACCGAGGACGCTGCCGAAGAGCACAGCCTCGATGCTGCGCTGGGCCTGTCCGTATCGGTTGAGCAGGGCCAGACCGAGGGCGAAGGAGGCGGTGGTGACCACGCCGATGGCGGCGTCGGCTCCGATGAGCCGGCGCCGCGAGATGCGCGCGATGAGCACACCGGAGAGCACGCCCCACAACCCAGCGCCGACGAAGTAGTTCACGCCCATCACCGCCGAGGCGGCCGCCCCTCCGAAGACGGCATGCGAGAGACCGTGGCCGATGTAGCTGAGCCCGCGCAACACCACGAACACACCGAGTAGGCCGCACAGAGCGCCGGCCATCGTCGCCACGATGATG
>JBDLRG010000152.1:0-6649 GCA_039800125.1 Actinomycetota bacterium | reverse complement strand
GTCATCGCCGCCGAGATGCGACCCAGCTCGGCCCGCACGAGGGACACGCGCGCCTCCATCTCGTCGACGTAGTCGAGCGCCGCCAGCGTCGCGGCCTGGGAGAACGCGTCGAGATGGTACGGCAGCAACGTGAGGGCGAGATCGCGGGCCATCCAGTCGGGCACGACGGCGTAGCCGACGCGCAGTGCGGCGAGCGAGAGGGTCTTCGAGAAGGTGCGTGTCACCGCGAGCCGGCCCTCGTCGGCGACCCACGGGACGGCCGACCATTCGGCGAACTCGGCATAGGCCTCGTCGACGACCACCACGCCGGGGGCCGTGTCCATGAGCTCCCGCACGAGAACCTCGGGCTCCACGAGTCCGGTCGGGTTGTTGGGATTGCACAGGAACGTCACGTCCGGAGCGTGCTCCGTCATCACGCGCCGCATCTCCGAGGTGTCGACGGTGAAGTCGTCCCGACGCCGGCCCACCGCGATGCCGGTTCCGGTGACACGGGCGATCTGGGAGTACATCTGGTACGTGGGCTCGAACACCGCCATCGAGCGACCCTGTCCGCCGTAGGCGAGAAGGATCGCCTGGATGACCTCGTTCGACCCGTTGGCCACGACGACGTTGTCGGCGGACGTGCCATGTCGCGCGGCGATGGCGCTCCGCAGTTCGCGTGCCTCCCGGTCGGGATAGCGGTTCCATCGGACGCTGCGGGCGATGTCCCCGAGGCGGGCGGTCCACTCCGCCGGCGGGGCGAACGGCGACTCGTTCGTGTTGAGCCGCACGTCCACCTCCACCTGCGGGGAGTGGTAGCCCTCCATCGCCGTCAGGTCGGGACGACGCGGATAGGCGCCGGGGGTGTCGCGCACGTCGGCACCCTAGTGCCGACGCCGGTCGTCAGCGGGCGAGTTTCCCGGCGCGAACGAGGAGACGATGCGCCGAGAGGAGCGCCCGTTCGGCCTCCCACATCGCGGCGACGAGGTCGTCCGACTCGGGACCCGCCGATTCGACGAGGGACTCCACCCGGATGCGGTAGCGCTCGACCGCCTCGGCGGCGGCGGCCAACTCGGCCCGAATCGTCTCGTTCACGTCGTCTGCCGCTTCGTCCGCACGGGGGCAGGGTCCGTTGTCGTCCTTGTCTTCGTCTTCGACCTCGTCGAGGATGCCGAGGGTGTCGGGGCCGCCGACGGGCACACGTCGGCCAGCTCGCAGTCCGTGCACCGCGGTTTGCGGGCGTCGCAGATGCGGCGCCCGTGCAGGATGAGACGCAGCGAGAATCGCCCCCACTCCTCCGGCGGGATGAGGGCATTGAGGTCGCGCTCCACCTTCACCGGGTCCTCTTCGACGGTCAGTCCGAGGCGACGCGAGAGCCGACCCACGTGGGTGTCCACAGCCAGACCGGGCAGGTCGAAGGCCACGCTGCGCAGCACGTTCCCGGTCTTGCGTCCCACCCCCGGAAGTGTCACCAGGTCGTCGAGTTCCGTCGGCACCTCGCCCCCGTATCTCTCCATCACCGCCACCGCCATCCCCACGAGGTTGCGCGCCTTGGTTGCGAAGAAGCCCGTCGAGCGAACGATCTCCTCCACATCGGCGACGTCGGCGCTCGCCATGGCGGGAGCATCGGGATAGCGGGCGAAGAGGACGGGTGTCACCATGTTGACGCGCGCGTCGGTGCACTGTGCCGACAGGATCGTGGCGGCCAGCAGTTGGAACGGTGTCTCGTGGACGAGCTCGCACTCGGCACCGGGATAGAGAACCGCGAGCCTCTCGGCGACCACGCGGGCGCGACCGGCCGGAGTTCTCGGCTTTGCCACGGCACGAAGGTACCCTGACCCCGTGCCCGTCATCGACATCCGGAGGCGACTCGACGCCGACGATGTCGCCGCGATCTCCGCCCTCCTCGACGACGCATGGCGGGCCGACGGTGCCCGGCCCTTCAACGACCACCTCTGGATCGACCTGCGTGGAGGCGGAGGCGACGGCTTCGCCGGCATCATCGCCCGCGACGAGGGCCACGACCGCCCCCTCGCCTATTGCCAGGTATCGCGCACGAACGGCGCATGGCTCCTCGACCTCGTCGTGCACCCCCACCACCGCTACGACACCCTCGAGATCGGTCCGGCACTTCTCGATGCCGCCCTCGACGTGGTGGCCGGCGACGGGGGCGGAAGGGTGAGTTGGTGGGTGTTCGAGCCGGGGAACCTCCACACCCGACTCGCCGGCGACCACGGGCTCGCGCCCGGACGACGCCTCCTGCAGATGCGACGTCACCTGCCCCTCCCGGACACCATGGTCGCCGAGATCGCCGATCTTGCTCTCACCGCGTTCCGGCCCGGCCACGACGACGACGCGTGGCTCGAGGTGAACAACGCCGCCTTCGCCGACCACCCCGAACAGGGTGGTTGGAACCGCGACACGCTCGCCTCACGCCAGTCAGAGACCTGGTTCGATCCCGCCGGATTCCTCCTCCATCGAGACGCCGACGGACTCGCGGGTTTCTGCTGGACGAAGGTGCACGACGAGAACGTCCCTCCCCTCGGCGAGATCTACGCCATCGCGGTGCATCCGTCGCGCGCCGGGCGCGGACTCGGCCGCAGGCTCACCATCGCCGGTCTCGCCCACCTCGCCGCCGCCGGAATCGACGAGGCGATGCTCTACGTCGATGCCGACAACACGCGCGCCGTGTCCATGTACCGGGGAATGGGCTTCCATCTCCACCACCACGAGACGGCCTACGTCGGCGAGGTCCTCCCTCGATGATCGTCCGGTCGCTCCACGATCCCGATCGCGACGAGCTCGCCGGACTGCTCGATGGCGAGCCCCGCTACCGCATCGACCAGCTCTGGCAGGGGCTCTACCGCGACTTCCTCCCCCCGGAGGAGATCACCACCCTGCCCGCCGCCCTGAGGGCGCGGATCGCCGGCGAACTCCCCGAGTCCCTCGTCGAGATGCGTCGTTCCGTGTCCGAGGACGGTGCCACCGTGAAGTTCCTCTGGAACCTCGTCGAGGGCAACCACCCCATCGAGACCGTTCTCATGCACTACGACGAACGCTCCACGGTGTGCGTGAGCACACAGGCGGGTTGCGCGATGGGGTGCGGTTTCTGCGCCACCGGACAGGCCGGCTTCGCACGTCACCTCGGAGTGGGTGAGATCGTGGAGCAGGTGGTGCGCTCGGCGCGGGAGGCGCGTCGCGTCGATCGTCGCGTCGACAACATCGTCTTCATGGGCATGGGCGAGCCCCTCGCCAACCGGGAGCCGTTGTGGGGCGCGATCGAGCGCATCCACGGCGACATCGGCATCTCGGCCCGGCACATCACGGTGAGCACGGTCGGCATCGTCCCGGGCATCACCTGGCTGGCCCGACAGCCCCTACCGGTCAACCTGGCCGTGTCCCTGCACGCCGCGAACGACCGCCTGCGCGACGAGCTGGTTCCGATCAACCGCCGCCACGACCTGGCCTCGCTCTTGGCGGCCTGCCGCGACTATCTCACGGTGCGCAACCGCCGCATCACCTTCGAATGGGCTCTCATCGACGGCACGAACGACTCGCGCCGCGACGCCGACGAACTGGCGGACCTGTGCCTCGGGCTCGCCCCCGCGGCCCACGTCAACATCATCCCGTTGAATCCGACGCCCGGCTGGCCCACCCTGGGTTCGCCGCCCGCGCGCGTGGCCGCGTTCCGGTCGTGGCTCGCGGCCCGGGGCGTCAACGCCACCGTGCGCCGCAATCGCGGCACCGAGATCGACGCCGCGTGCGGACAACTCGCCGCGGGTCAACCCGTCGCACCGCCGCCGCCGCGCACCCGGTCACGACGCGACTGACGGGCCCGCCTCCGCCGGCGACGACACGCCGGTCAGGTCCCCACGACCTCGGCGAGTCCCTTCTTGCCTTCTTCGATGTGGTGGGCGAGCACTCGGTCGAGCACGCCGGCCGTCCACAGCGATCCTCCGTAGTGCATCTCCATGGTCACGCTGCATCCCGGTCCGGCATCGACGAGGGTCACCTCGAGGGTCCAGGGAGCATGCGCGCGGCCGTCACGTTCCTGGCGCTCGAAGACCAGTCGATTCTCCGCGTCCACGGTGCGCACCATGCGCAGCCTCTTCGAACGGGCGAACACCCCCACCTTGGCTCGCAGTTCCACCGTCCAGGCGTCGGCGCCGTCGGCCCCGGTGTCCGCCACCGCCGAGTGCACGAGGGGCATCCACCGGGGGTACCGCGAGAGATCGCGCACCCATTCGCGCACCGCGGGCACGGGCACCGTCAGATCGACCGTCGACGAGGCACGCACCGGGTCAGCCGGCTTCCTCATGGGCGTCATCGACCGCATCGTCGTCGGCCCGGAAGGCGCGTCCGAGGAGACGCCCGAGCACGGGGCGGGGCAGGCCGTCCGATCCGTCGAAGATGTCATCGGGGCGCCCCGTGAGGCGTGGAGACCAGGGCATGGCCACGGTCTCGGCATCCTCGAGATCCGCCGGTTCCGGCGACACCGGGACGACCCCGGACGGGACGGGTTCCGACGCGACATCGTCGGCGAGGGCCGGTTCGCGGGCGTCGGGCCCGACATCGAAGAGTGACGGCGCGGTGGCGATGTGCTGGACGGGGCGGCGCCGTGTCGGTCGCTCGGCCGGTGCGGGGCGTGACGCGATCGGCTCCGGCACCCGGAACAGAACGGGGCGTTCGTCCCGGCGATCCTCGCGGGTCCACCCGCGGGGCACGGTCAGTGCGTCGGCGTGTCGACGACACAGGGACCCGGCCTCTTCGTGCTGGCCGAGGGCGCGGTTGTCGATCCACACCAGCAGATGCACGGCTTCGATCCCGTAGTGCGCCTCGACGGCTGCCCCGCAGCCGGGTCGTTCGCACTGTGTCCGCACGAAGGGCACGCTAGTTGCCCGTCACGGGCGGGTCGGTTCTTGGTGGGCGATACGGGACTCGAACCCGGGACCTCCACCGTGTGAAGGTGGCGCTCTAACCAACTGAGCTAATCGCCCTTGCGGGATGCCAAGACTACCCAGCAGGGCCGTGCTCGGCACCTCCGGTCAGTAGCCGGCGCGCACGTCGACGAGGCCGACGAGCGGCTGCCCGGCCCCGTAACGGCGCACGTTCGTCTCGATCCGCTCGGCGAGGAGGGGAACCGCCATCTCTGGGGTGTTGCCCACGTGGGGAGTGATGATGCAGTTCGGCAGTCGCCACAGTGGGTGGTCGGCGGGCAGGGGCTCGGGGTCGGTCACGTCGAGGGCGGCCCCGCCGATCTCACCGTGCTCCAGGGCCGTCACGAGCTCGTCGGTGACGACGTGTCCCCCGCGCGCCACGTTGACGAGCCACGCATGGTTCTCCATGATCGAGAACTCCGCCCGCCCGATGATTCCCTCGGTGTCCGGGGTGAGGGGAAGGGCCAGCACGACGAGGTCGGCCCCCGCGAGGCCGTCCGCCAGACGGTCCGGTCCGATGACGGTGGTGACCCCCTCCACCGGCTCCGGGCGGCGTCGCATGACGGTGATCCGGCAACCGAAGGGGCCGAGGAGACGCACGAGCGATTCGGTGATGCCTCCGCCCCCGAGGATCGTCACGTTCGCCCCGAGCAGGTTGCGCCCGCGGGGACCGGACCACCCGGCCTCGCGCGCGTATCCCGCGACGTGGCGCATTCCCGCCAGTGCGAGCGCCAGTGCCATCTCGGCGACGGGCTCGGCGTAGACCCCCTTGCCACAGGTCCACGTGCGCGCATCGAGGAGGGGCACGAAGTTCTCGATGCCGGCGAAGGGAACCTGCACCCAGTCGATGGCCGGGGAATCGCCCAGCAGGCGCGCCAATCCGTCGGCGTCGCGTGCCGCCGTCCACACCACGGCCGTCGCCTCATCGGCGGGCACCACGACCGCCCCGCCACGGCGCACCGCGTCGCGCACCCACTCCGGGGACGCGTCCGGCGCCACGCACACGCGCGGCGGCGGCGTCACGCCGTTCCCTCGAACCTGCGACGACGTCGTGCCCCGAACAGGGCGCCCGCGACCATGAGCGCGACGCTCACCAGGAGGATGACCGTGGCGAGCACGTTGATCTGGGGCGGGATCTTCACCCTCTGCGCGCCGAAGATCTAAACGGGAAGGTGACGAGGGAGCCGGCGTTGAAGAAGGTGATGATGAAGTCGTCGAGCGACAGGGCGAACGAGAGCAGGGCCGCGGCCAGGATGCCGGGCACGATGAGCGGGAAGGTGATCCGCCAGAACGCCCCCATCGGACCGGCTCCGAGGTCCATGGCCGCCTGTTCGAGCGTCCAATCGAAGCCACGGATGCGGGCCCGCACCGTCACGGCCACGAAGGACACCTGGAACATGATGTGGGCGATGATCACCGTGGCGTAGCCGAAGTCGACTCCCCGATCGATGAAGAGGGTGGCGAGCGAGGAGCCGAGCACCACCTCGGGCGCGGTGAGCGGCAGCACGAGGAACAGACCCACGCCTCCCCTGCCGCGGAAGCCGTAACGGCCGAGAGCGATGGCGATGAGCGACCCGAGGATCGTCGCGCACACCGTCGACACGGCCGCGATGCGCAGACTCACCCACAGCGCCTCGGTGAGGGCCTGCTCGCTGAACGGGCTGGCCCAGTTGTCGAGCGTGAACGACTGCCACTCGAGGTTGAACTTGCCCTTCGGCTTGTTGAAGGAGAAC
>JBDLRG010000151.1:0-2972 GCA_039800125.1 Actinomycetota bacterium | reverse complement strand
CGCGCTCGAGACGCTCCTTGACGATCTCCATGTGCAACAAGCCGAGGAAGCCACAGCGGAAGCCGAAGCCGAGCGCGCCGGAGGATTCGGGCTCGTATGTGATCGAGGCGTCGTTCAACTTCAGCTTCTCGATGCTCTCGCGCAGGTTCTCGAAGTCGTCGCCGTCGATCGGATACAGACCGCAGAACACCATGGCCTTCGGGTCGCGGTAGCCGGGCAGCGGCTCGGCGGCCGGGGACGCCGACAGCGTCACGGTCTCACCGCTACGGGCCTCGGCGACGTCCTTGATGCCGGCGATGAGATAGCCCACCTCGCCGGGACCCAGTTCGGGCAGCGGCGTCGGCGCGGGATTGCGCGCCCCGATCTCGATGACGTCGTGCTGGGCGCGGGCCTGCATGAACATGAGGCGCGAACCCGTCGTGAGACGGCCGTTCATCACGCGCACGCTCGACACCACGCCGCGGTACTGGTCGAACTGGGAGTCGAAGATGAGGGCCTGCAGGGGCGCGTCCGGGTCTCCCTCGGGCGCGGGGATGCGCTCGATGATGGCATCGAGGAGGTCGGGCACGCCCTCGCCGGTCTTGGCCGAGATGCGCAGGATCTGGTCTGCCGGGATGCCGAGGATGTTCTCGATCTCGGCGGCGTAGCGGTCCGGGTCGGCGGCCGGCAGGTCGATCTTGTTGAGCGCGGCGACGATCTCGAGGTCATGCTCGAGTGCGAGGTAGCAGTTGGCCAGCGTCTGGGCCTCGATGCCCTGGGCAGCGTCGACGACGAGCACCACGCCCTCGCACGCCGCGAGCGACCGGCTCACCTCGTAACCGAAGTCCACGTGGCCCGGGGTGTCGATGAGGTGGAAGGTGTGGCCCTTCCAGCCGACGCGCACGTTCTGGGCCTTGATGGTGATGCCCCGCTCGCGCTCGAGGTCCATGGAGTCGAGGTACTGGGCCCGCATGTCACGCGCGTCCACGGCGCCGGTCATCTCGAGGATGCGGTCCGAGAGGGTCGACTTGCCGTGGTCGATGTGGGCAATGATCGAGAAGTTCCTGATTTTGGCGAGATCCATGGGCTGAACGAACTCTAACGGGCGGCTCCTCGCGGGCCCGTGGGCGGTTGGAGGCGCCTCGTGCCAGCGCTAGCCTCGTCTCTCGTGGCAAACATCAAGAGCCAGAAGAAGCGCATCCTCACCAACGCCAAGGCGGCCGATCGCAACAAGGCCGTGCGCAGTGAGCTCCGCACCCGCTCGAAGAACGCCCTCACCGCTGCCGGCTCCCCCGAAGCCGACGCCGCCCTCCGCGAGGCCGTCGCCCGCATCGATTCCGCCGCCGCCAAGGGCATCATTCACCCCAACTCGGCCGCCCGCCGCAAGAGCCGCCTCATGCGCCGGCTCAACGCCGCCAAGTAATCCCGGTCTTCCCGGCTCCGCCCGTCTCCCGGGCTCCTGTCAGCGTCCGCGCGCCCCGGCCCCCGTGCGCCGCGCCCCCGACACCAGTCGCGCGAGGCGCGCCACCAACACCTCCATGACGAGCACCGGCTCCCACGCCGTGCCGCCGCGCAGATCGAGATCGGCCCGCGCCACGAGCGAGATGGCGCGCGCCAAATTCGCACTCCCCAATGCCTGGTACTGCTCGAGCACCTTGCGCGCCGGGTACTCCTTGATGCCGAGGATGCCGGCCACGTCCTGCACCGAGCGCGGGTTGCGCCCATCGAGGCGCATCATCTGGGCGTAACGGTTCGACAACAAGGCGAGGATCTGCAAGGGGTGCGAGCCACCCGCCGCCATCATGCGGTGCAGCATGACGAGCGCGGTGGCCGAATCCCCGGCGTCGATGGCATCGGTGAGGTCCCAGGGCGCCACCGCCCCCTGTTCGCCGAGGAAGGCCTCCACGTCACCGACGGTGAGTTTGCGGCCCTCGCCGTAGGTGGAGCGCAGCGCGGCGAGGATGCCCGTCCAGCGCGCTTCGTCGCTGCCCGTCCAATCGGCGATGAGACGCGGCACGTCCTTGGCAAAGGAGAACCCGGCCTCGACGAGGGCCACCTCGACGGCGGCGACACGGTCGCGCACCCCGCGGTGGGCGGCGACGGTGTGGGTCTCGCCCTTGGCGGCCTTGAAGGCGTCGGACAGTGGCTTGACGAGTTTGTCGGTGGAGGTGAGCACGACGTCGAACTCCTCGATGCGTCGGCCGAGAGCGTCGGCCACCCCGGCACGTTCGGCGGCGGTGAGGTGGTTGACCTGGCGCAACACGACAATGCGCCGGTCACCGAACAAGGACGGCGTGACGAGGGCGTCGACGGCGCGCGCCACGAGGGATTCGGAGTCGGCTTCGTTGCGCGACTCGCCGCCCGAGTCGGGGAAATCGACCTGTTCGACGACAAGGCTGCGGTCGGCCCCGGCGAGGAGCACGTCGAGGAGACGGTTCAACTCGTCGAAGATGAGCGTCTCGTCGCCGGTGATGAGATGAACCGTCACGTGCTCACTTTCTCACACCGCTGTGGCACCGGCCCCGTTCCCCGGCCGTGAGCGTCGCCACGCCCACAGAGCGCACGCCGCCACCCCGGCCCAGCACACGAGGTTCGCCGTCCCGGTCGGGCCGACCGCTGCGCACACCCGGGCCACGAGATCCACCCAGCCGACCGGCACCGCCATCAGCCGCGACACGACCGGCTCGAGCATGGGTACGACGGCGGCCAGCAATGCCGCCGGCAGACCCACGAGCATGACGATGCCGGCCACCCCGACCGCCAACGGGTTGGCCACGAGCGACACGACCGGCACCGAGCCGAACACGAGGAGCAGCACCGGGGCGGTGCCGACCTGGGCCGCGAGTGTCGCCGCCGTCACCTCGCGCAGGCGCGGCACCCGGCCGCGGGTGAGCAGGGCCAGATGGCGCGCGATCGGCGCGGAGAGCCAGGCGAGCCCGGCTGTGGCCGACACCGAGAGGGCGAAACCGACGGAGAACGCCAGCATCGGGTCG
>JBDLRG010000150.1:0-5645 GCA_039800125.1 Actinomycetota bacterium | reverse complement strand
GGACTCGTCGCCGGGGCGGCCTTCACCCTGCGTCACCTCGCGGGCCGCGCGGGAGAGGCTGATGTGTGCGGACGAGCGCGACCCCACGTGCTTCTCGGAGCGGGGGTGCTCCTCGCAGTGGGAACCGCGATGGCGCCTCTCGTATCGGGGGATGCGTTGCTCGAATCCGCCGTGTTCGCCGGCGACTGGCCGGTCGTGGGGAAGTTCAAACTGGTCTCTGCGGCCGTCTTCGACTTCGGGGTGTATCTCGCCGTGATCGGTTTCGTGCTCACGGTGCTCGTGGTGCTCGGCGAGCCGTTCGATGACGGGGCTGGGGGAGGGGAGCGGCCGTGAGTCTGTCCCTCGTGGTCCTGATCGGCGTCCTCTTCGCGGCCGGTACGTACCTGATCCTGCAGCGCACGATGACTCGCATCATCATCGGGGTTGCGGTGCTGTCGAACGGGGTGAACTTCCTCATCCTCGCCTCCGGCTCGCGGCAGGGGGGCGCGCCGATCGTCGGCGGGCCGGATGCCCCGACGGACCCGGTTCCCCAGGCTCTCATCCTCACCGCCATCGTCATCGGGTTCGCCCTCGTGGCGTTTCTCGCCGCCCTCGCCTGGCGGCTCCACAGCATCGACGGCAACGACGTCGTCGAGGACGACGTCGAGGACCGCCGTACCGAACGCCTCGCCGCACTCGCGGCCGAGTCGGGCGATTCACCGGACCGTGAGGACGTCGACGGATGAACGCCCTCCTCGCCCTTCCCGTCGCACTTCCGCTCGTCGGTGCGGCCCTGACGATCCTCGTGCGTGGTCGCGCACTGCAGCGTTGCGTGAGTTTCACGGTGCTCGGTGCGTCGCTCGCCGCCGCGGTGGCGGTGCTCGTGCGGGTGACCGAGGATGATGTCGTGGCGACGCGCCTCGGTGGGTGGCCGGCGAACATCGCCATCACTCTCGTGGCCGACCGCCTGTCGGCCGTCCTCGGGGTCATCTCGCTGGTGGTGGTGCTCGCTGTGCTGGTGTTCGCCGTCGGTCAGCGCGGAGTCGACGAGGTGTCGCCGGTGTACCACCCGGTGTATCTGGTGCTCTCTGCCGGGATCTCTCAGGCATTCCTCGCGGGCGATCTCTTCAACCTCTTCGTCGCCTTCGAGTTGCTCCTCATGGCCAGCTACGTGCTCATGACCCTCGAGGCGCGCGACGACCAGGTGCGCGCAGGTGCCACCTACACCGTGCTCAACATCGTCGAGTCCATGGTGTTTCTCTCCGCCGTCGGTCTCGTCTTCGCCGCCACCGGCACGGTATCGATGGCCGATCTCTCGGAGCGTCTCTCCGCTCTCCCGGACGGCGTGCGTACCGGTTTGCACCTCATGTTGTTGCTCGGATTCGGCATGAAGGCGGCCGTCTTCCCCCTTTATTTCTGGCTGCCCGACGCCTATCCCGCCGCCCCCAGTCCGGTGACGGCGGTGTTCGCCGGCTTGCTCACGAAGGTCGGTGTGTACGCCATCGTGCGCACCGAGACCCTCCTGTTCCCGGAGGGTCAGGGGGGACTCCTCGTCGTGATCGCGGCGGCAACGATGCTGGTGGGGGTGGTGGGCGCCATCTCGCACAGCCACATGAAACGCATCCTGAGCTTCCACATCGTCAGCCAGATCGGGTACATCCTCATGGGTGTCGCGCTCGGAACGGTGACGGCGATCGCCGCGACGGTCTTCTACCTCGTTCACCACATTCTCGTGAAGACGTCCCTGTTCCTCGTGGGCGGCATCATCGAGCACGAGACGGGGGAGAGCTCGTTCGACCGTCTCGGGGGCATGGCTCGACGCTCCGGCGTCCTCGGGGTGCTGTTCCTCGTCCCCGCCCTCAGCCTCGCCGGACTCCCGCCCTTCTCCGGGTTCCTCGCCAAGTTCCTGCTCGTCCGCGAGGGTCTCGCGCAGGAGAGGTGGTGGCTCGTGGCGGCCGCGGCGGTGGCGAGCATCCTCACGCTGGTGTCGATGACCAAGATCTGGATGGCGGTGTTCTGGGGTGAGCCGCGCCCGACGCCGCCGGATGGGCGCACGCCGGTGCTGCGCACGCGGTCCCTGATGACTGGTGCGACGATGACACTCGTGGGTCTGACCCTCGTCGTGGCGGCACTCGCCGGACCCCTGTACGACTTCAGCGTGGCGGCCGCGCGCGTACTCACCGATCCGGTCATGTACATCGCGGCGGTGAGGGGATCGTGATGCTGCGAATCGCCGGTCTCACCGTCGTCTGGGTGGCGCTGTGGGGGAGGGTCACGCCCGCCAACGTTCTGTGGGGTGGCGTCGTGGCCCTCTTCCTGCTGTGGCTGGTGCCGGACCGCACCGCACCCATGGCGCGTGTGCGGCCCGTGGCTGTGGTGCGACTCACTCTGTACATGGTGGCCAATCTCGTCACCTCGAGCCTCGCCGTCGTCGTCACCGTGTTGCGGCCGACCCCGGAGCGTCGAGCGGCGCGGGTGCTCGAGGTGCAACTGCACACCGGGTCGCCCCTCGTGACGACGGTGGTGGCGAATTCGATCACGATGACACCGGGCACCATGACGCTCGCGGCCGATCCCGAGACGCACGTCCTGCGGGTCCATGTCATCGGCCGGGTCGACCCCGACCGGTTCGCGACCGATATGGCCCGGCTCGAACGACTGGTGGCCGCCGCGCTCGGAGCGGGGGGTGGCTCGTGACAGTCGTGTTCAACGTGGCGGTCGCACTGGTGTGCACGGCGGCGATGCTCGCGGCATGGCGGGCGGTGCGGGGCCGCACTCTCGCGGACAGAGCCGTCGCCTTCGAGGCGATCACTCCCGCGCTCACCTGCGGCATGCTGCTGGCGGCCGCCATCACGGGTGAGGACCGCTTCCTCGACCTGGCGCTCGTGTTGGGTCTTCTCGCCTTCCTCACCACGGTGACCGTGGCGCGATACATGGAGGGCAGGCGCCGATGAGTCTCGTTGTGGACGTCGTCTCGGCCATGTTGCTGCTGGCGGGTGCTCTGCTCGCCTTCCTCGGGGCACTCGGGGTGGTCCGTTTGCGCGACCCGCTGGTGGCCATGCACGCCGCCACCAAGCCCGCGACCCTGGGGGTCGTGTGCACGGGGCTCGGCACGGTGCTGCAACTCTCGGCCGCAGGGTCCATCAGCAAGGTGGTGGTGGTGGTCGTGGTGCAACTCACCACGGTGCCGGTGGGGGCCCATATGCTCGGCCGGGCCATCGACCGCGAGGAGAGTGAGTCATGAGCGAACACGTGCCCGTCGTTCTCTTCGCGTGCGTCCACAACGCCGGGCGTTCCCAGATGGCCGCCGGTTGGGCCCGTCATCTCGGCGGCGACCGGATCGCCGTTGTCTCCGCCGGATCGGCACCGGCGGCCGGCGTCAATGCCGTGGCCGTGCAGGCGATGGCCGAGGTCGGAATCGACATCTCCGGGGCGAGTCCGTCGTTGCTCGAGCCCGACCTGGTGCGGGCGGCCGACGTGGTCGTGACGATGGGTTGCGGCGATTCCTGCCCCGTTTTTCCGGGAACGCGCTATGAGGACTGGCCACTCGACGATCCCGCGGGCAGGACTCTCGACGAGGTGCGGCTGATTCGCGATGAGATCCGTGGCCGGGTGACGAATCTGCTCGGAGACCTGGGAATTGTGGTCCCGTGACGCTCGGGCGCCGACTTCTTGCGGAGTTCCTCGGCACCGGCTTTCTCGTGGCGGGTGTGGTGGGTTCGGGCATCATGGCCACGAATCTCACCGACGATGTCGGAGTCCGGCTGCTGGCGAACTCGTTCGCCACCGTGGGGGTGCTCATCGCCCTCATCCTCATGTTCGGGCCGATTTCGGGGGCCCATTTCAATCCGCTCGTCACGGTGGCATCGTGCGTGCTGGATGCCCGACCCTGGCGCGAGCTCGCTCCCTACGCCCTCTGTCAGACCGCCGGTGGCATCGGGGGAGCAGCCGTGGCGAACGCCATGTTCGGGCTGGGTGTTCTCGACACGTCGACCCGGGTGCGTGACGGTGGCGGTGTGTGGCTGGGTGAATTCGTCGCCACGGTGGGTCTGTTGCTCGTGATTTTGATGGTGTCGCGCGGTCCTCGACCGCACGCCGTGCCCGTGGCGGTCGGGCTCTGGATCGGAGGTGCGTACTGGTTCACGTCGTCGACGTCGTTCGCCAATCCGGCGGTGACTATCGCGCGCGGATTCACCGATTCCTTCGCGGGGATCGCTCCGGAATCGATACCGGTGTTCCTCCTCGCTCAGTGTCTGGCGATGGTGACGGCGATGCTCGTCGTGCGTGTCCTCCGGGACGACACCAGGTAGACCCTGACCCGGGGCTCACGCGCTCCGCATCGATGACTCGGCGGTGCGCGACATGTTGCGCAGCATTCCTTCGAAGACGATGCCGTGGAAGGGCCACACGGACCACCAATAGATCTTGCCGGCGATGCCGCGCGGCCGGAAGACGGCCCGCTGGTGGATGCGTGACCCGTCCCCGTCCGGTTCCACCCGGAATTCGAGCCACGCGAGACCCGGCAGCCGCATCTCGGCACGCAATCGCAGCAGGTGACCGCGTTCGAGTGCCTCCACCCGCCAGAAGTCGAGCGCCTCGCCGACATGGAGGTGGTCGGGATCGCGGCGACCTCTGCGCAGTCCGACGCCGCCGATGAGGCGGTCGAAGAAACCCCGCACGGCCCACGCGAGCGGGAACGAGTACCACCCGCGTTCGCCGCCGATTCCCTCGACGACCCGCCACACGTCCGCTGGTGGGGCATCGACATGACGGTCACGTTCGTCCAACTCCACGTCGCCGCCGCTCCAGGTGGGGTCGGTGGGCAGGGGATCGGAGGGGGCCTTGGGCCACGACGCGTCCGACCAGCGCGTCTCCACCGAGCCTTCCTGGATCCGTCGCAGGGCGAGCCGCACCGCCTCGTCGTATCCGATGGGTTCGATGCCGGTGATGCGCTCCAGGTCCCTCTCCGTCGGGACCACCGAGTTGCGCAGGGACTCCACGAGCGGCCGGGCGATGGCCCTCGGGACCGGGGTGACGATGTTGACCCAATGGCTCGAGAGTCGGGGAGTGAGGACGGGAATCGGCACGATGATGCGTCGACGGAGGCCTGCCACGTCGGCGTAGCGGTGCATCATCTCGCGATAGGTCAGCACCTCGGGTCCGGCGATGTCGAAACGACGGTTCGTGTCCGAAGGAAGGTCGAGCGCAGCGACGAGGAAGCGGAGCACATCGCGGACGGCGATGGGAGCCACCCTGCTGTCCACCCATCGCGGCGTGACCATGGCCGGAAGTCGTTCGGTGAGATAGCGCAGCATTTCGAACGATGCGCTGCCCGACCCGATGATGACGCCGGCCTGCAGCACCACGGCCGGGACGGGGGCGTCAAGGAAGATCTGTCCGACCTCGGCCCGCGAGGCGAGATGCTTCGAGGCTTCCTCTGTCGCTGGCGGGACGATGCCTCCCAGGTAGATGATGCGGGATACCCCCGCCTGTTCAGCGGCGGTGACGACGTTGAGGGCGGCCATGCGGTCCGACTCACTGAAGTCCCCCGCGGCCCCGATGGAATGGACGAGGTAATACACGGAGTCGATACCCGCCAGTGCCTCCGGCAGTGTCGCCGGGTCGAGGACGTCGCCCTGCACGATCGAAACCTGCTCGGCCCATGG
>JBDLRG010000149.1:0-3005 GCA_039800125.1 Actinomycetota bacterium | reverse complement strand
TTCGACCTCCCCGGGGGACGCACGTTCACCGAGGAGGACCTCGCGGCCATCGAGACGCGCATGCGCGAGATCGTCACGGCAGACCAACCCTTCGAACGATCGGACGTCCCGGTGGACGAGGCCCTGCGCATCTTCGAGGACCAGCCCTACAAGTGCGAGATCATCCGGCGCGTCACGAGCGGTGCCGCCGACGGTCACGATTCCGGCGAGGTGTCCGGGGGCGACACGATGAGCCTCTACCGCAACACGGGCGAGTTCGTCGACCTGTGCAAGGGGCCGCACGTCCCCTCCACGGGTCGACTCGGGCACTTCGCCCTCATGAAGGTGGCGGGCGCCTACTGGCGCGGGAACGAAAAGGGCCCGATGCTCCAGAGGATCTACGGAACCGCATGGGAGTCGGACGCCGCACTCAAGGAGCACCTGCACCGTCTCGAGGAGGCCGCGAAGCGCGACCATCGCCGACTCGCCACCGAGATGGACCTCCTGTCGTTCCCCGCCGAACTGGGCGGCGGACTCGCGGTCTGGCACCCTCGCGGTGCCGTGGTGCGCAAGATCATGGAGGACTACTCCCGTCGTCGCCATCAGGAGGGCGGTTACGAGTTCGTCTACACGCCCCACCTCGCCAACGCCAATCTCTTCGCCAAGTCGGGTCACCTCGGTTGGTACGCCGACGGGATGTACCCGCCGATGGAGATGGACAACGGCACGTACTACATGAAGCCGATGAACTGCCCGATGCACTCGCTCATCTTCGGGGGCCGTCAGCGCAGCTACCGCGAACTGCCACTGCGCCTGTTCGAACTGGGCAACGTGTATCGCTACGAGCGCGCGGGAACCCTCCACGGTCTCCTGCGCATACGAGGATTCACCCAGGACGACAGTCACATCTACTGCACCGAGGAGCAGATGGCCGACGAGATCACCTCGCTGCTCGACTTCATCCTGTCGGTGCTGAGACGGTTCGGATTCGACGACTTCGAGTTCAACCTCTCCACCCGCGACCCGGAGAAGTCCGTCGGCACCGACGAGATCTGGGAGAAGGCGACGGAGGCACTGCGGTCCGCGCTGGAGCGCCACGGTGTCGTCTATGCGGTCAAGGAGGGCGACGCGGCCTTCTACGGTCCCAAGATCGACATCGACGTGCGGGACGCGATCGGTCGGAAGTGGCAGTTGAGCACCATCCAGGCCGACTTCAACACCCCGGAACGGTTCGATCTCGAGTACGTGGGGCCCGACGGCGGCCGCCACCGCCCGATCATGCTGCATCGGGCACTGTTCGGGTCGATCGAACGATTCTTCGGCGTGCTGCTCGAGCATTACGCGGGGGCCTTTCCGGCCTGGCTCGCCCCTGTTCAGGTGGCCGTGCTGCCGGTGGCCGAGGCGCACCTGGTCTACGCCGAGACGGTGGCGGAGGCGCTGCGCCGCGTGGGCTTCCGTGTCGAGGTTGTCCCGGCCGACGACCAGCTCGGAAAGCGCATCCGCACGGCCAAGATGGGACGCATCCCCCATGTCCTCGTCGTCGGCGACGACGACGTCGCCGCGGGGACGGTCGGGGACAACCCGCGCGGGGGTGAGGTCGAGCGGGGTGTGCCCCTCGACGAGTTCGTCGCTCGGCTCGCGGCCGAGGTCTCCGAGAACGTCGAGGCATGAGCCGCCTCGACCACCTCTGGAACGGCTGGCGTGCGGATTATGTCCGTGGCGAGGACCGCGGAGAGAGTGCGGGTGCGGGTGGACGCGAGGGTTCGGTGTTCTCCGCGATTCTCGCCAGCGGGCTGCCCGACACCGACACCCACATCGTGCATCGAGGGCGGGACGTGTTCGTCATCCTGAACGCGTTTCCCTACGCCTCTGGTCACCTGCTGGTGCTTCCCCTGCGGGAGGTGGCCGAACCGGAGGACCTGACGCCGGAGGAGTCCGTCGAACTGTGGGCGACGGTGACCGACGCGGTGCGTGCGCTGCGCGCATCCCATTCGCCCGATGCCCTCAACATCGGTGTGAACCTGGGCAGGGCGGCCGGTGGCAGCATCGCGCGCCACCTCCATGTCCACGTGGTGCCCCGCTGGGAGGGCGATGCGAACTTCATGACGGCCACCGCCGACACACGGACTCTGCCCGAGGCGTTGGGGGAGACGGCCGCGCGCATTCGCGGGGCCTGGCCACGACACGGGGAGCGAGAACGATGAACGAACGACACGAGGAGATCCGCGACGTTCTCCCCGACGACCTGAACGCCGTCGATGGCCGCGTCGAGTACCGGTTCCCGGACAACTCGCGACGTCGGATTCCCGCGGTCCTGTATGCGGTGGTCGCGGCGTGGTGTCTGGTCGTGCGGTTCGCCACCGCCGATGGATCGGCATTGGTCAACGACGGCCTCGTGCTGGCGGCGGCTCTCCTGCTGGCGGCGGCGGCGGTGTCGTTCACCAGTGGGTGGCGCATGACGGTTGACGAATCCCGAGCCCTGGTGCTCGCCGCCGGAAGCGTGGGATTCGTGACGGGACACGCCTCGGCACAACAGGTGTGGCGCGGACTGCGCAGTCGGCCGACCTGGCGCATCTTCTGCTACTCCGACGAAGAACCCCCGCTGACGCGTGCCCTGGTGCTCGTCGACGCCGTCGACGGAAGGGTGGTGGAGTGTCTCGTGGAGCAGAACCCCGTGACGACCACGCACTCCCCGGACGGCCGGGACGGCTAGCGTCTCGGCGATGTTCGACGGCAGGTTTCGCGCGCCCATCGAGCGCGCCGTGCGGCCCGTCGGGATGCTCCTTCGGCGCACCCGCATGTCGCCGGATCATCTGACCCTCGCCGGCGTGCTCGTCGCCGTGGCGGCCGCAGTGGCGATCGGTCGGGGTTCGCTTCGCGCCGGCCTCGTGCTCGTCATCCTCGCGGCTCTGCCCGACATGCTGGACGGCGCCCTCGCCAAGGCCTCGGACTCCGCGAGCCAACGCGGGGCCTTCTTCGATTCGGTGATGGACCGCGTCACCGACGGTGTCCTCTTCATCGGTGTG
>JBDLRG010000148.1:0-3323 GCA_039800125.1 Actinomycetota bacterium | reverse complement strand
TGCACGCGATCGAACACCGCACTGGAGACCGTCAGTCCCACCGCGGTACCGGGTTCGGCCGTCAGTACCTTCTCCACGACCTCTCCCTCCCGCACGAGGACGAGCTCGACCTCCGGGTCCGAAACGGAACGACGCCACTCGAGGACGTCCCTCGGGACGGCTCCGTTGACGCTCACGACACCGTCACCGGGAAGGATTCCTGCGCGGTCGGCCAGCGAACCCGGCAGGACCTCCACGATCTCGCACACGACGGTCGGGAGCGGGGATCCGACGACCGACATGCATCGAGGCTACCGCTGCCTCCCTGCGGGTAACATGGGAACCGCATGACCGTCGATCGCGTGCTCCTGGCGTCGCCGCGCGGCTTCTGCGCCGGAGTCGAGATGGCGATCAAGGCGTTGGCATGGATGGTGCGGACCTTCGATGGTCCCGTCTACTGCTACCACGAGATCGTGCACAACCGGATCGTGGTCGACCGTTTCCGCGCCAGAGGGGTCGTCTTCGTCGACTCCATCGAGGACGTCCCGCCGGGCTCTCCGATCATGCTGTCGGCACACGGCTCGGCACCGGAGGTCGTCGCTGCGGCCCGTGCCCGCGGCAGCCACGTGGTCGACGCGGTGTGTCCTCTCGTCACCAAGGTCCATCACGAGGTGAAGGTCAGGGCCGGAAAGGGCTTCCGCATCGTGTACGTCGGCCACGAAGGCCACGAGGAGGCCGTAGGGACGATGGCCGTCGCCCCGCAGGCCATCTCGCGGGTGGAGTCGGTGGCCGAGGTCGACGCGCTCCCCGACTTCGATGAACCGGTGGCGATGCTGGCCCAGACGACCCTCAGTCATCGCGAATGGCAGGAGGTGGCCGTGCGAGTGCGCGAACGCTTCCCCGGGGTCTGGACGCCCGGGCGCAGCGACCTCTGTTTCGCCACGACCAACCGCCAGAGCGCCCTTCTGGAGATGGTCTCCCGCGTGGATGCGGTGGTGGTCATCGGCTCCCAGAACAGCTCCAACACGCGGGCGCTCGAGCGCCTGGCCGTCGAGGCCGGATGCGGTCGTGTCCACCTCGTCGACACCGCCGCGGATCTGCCACGAGACCTCGGCGGCACGGTGGGCGTCACCGCGGGTGCCAGCGCCCCGGAGGAACTCGTGGCCGAGGTCATTTCCCTGCTTGACCCCGTTCACGGCGTTGAGGAGATCCACGTCACCGACGAGGACGAGTACTTCCCTCCGCCCCGCAACATTCGGGACCTGCAATCGGCCGTCGAGGCCGCCGTGACCGTTCTCGCCGGAGCCTCACTCGTCTCGACACCGTCGGCGGACGACCGTCGGCTGGCCGCCAGCTCGGTCCTCGAGGCATTGGTGGCCCGGTGATCGAAATCGAGCTCGGGGAACTCCGCACGTTCCTCCATCTGCTGGGAGTCGCCGTGTGGGTGGGTGGTCAGATCACTCTGGCGGGGATCGTTCCCCGATTGCGAGCCGAGCATCGTGACTCGCTCCCCCTCGTGGCCCGGGCCTTCGCGCGGGTGGCCTGGTCGGCGATGGGTGTCGTCGTCGTCACCGGTCTCTGGGGAATCACTGCCGTGGACGTGACCGCCCGGGAAGGCGACTATCTGGCGACATTCCTCATCAAGATGCTGTTGGTCGGTCTCGCCGTCGCCGCCGCCCTCGTGCACCAACTCGGCAGGAGCCGACGCGCACTCGCCATCGGGGGCGCGGTGGGCTTGCTGGCCTCGCTCGGGGCCATGCTTCTCGGGGTGATGCTCGCCCACGGGGCCTGAGCGGCCCCACCCATCAGTTGCGGGGAACCTGGTTCCAGGGCACCTCGCGGTCGACGCGCACGTCGCCCGGGAGACCGAGCACCCTTTCGCCGAGAATGTTCTTCATGACCTCGGTGGTGCCACCCTCGATGGTGTTGGCCCGCGACCGCAGGAAGGCCTTCTGCAGGGTGTCGAAACCCATGGCTCTCTCGGGTCGGTCCATCGCGTACGAGCCGTACAGCAGTGCGTCGGCACCCATCAGACCCATCGTGAAGTCGTAGATGTCCTGGTTGAGATTGGCTCCGGCCATCTTGCCGATGGATCCCTCGGGGCCCGGTGTTCCCATGCGACGCAGTGCATTGGCGCGGATGTTCGTCAGGCGCAACACCTCGGCGCGGCTCCACAACTTCATCAACTCGTCGAGCGTGCTCGCCGACCGGGAGGAGGGATCGAGTCTCGACCAGGCATCCACGGCGTGGGCGATCGCACCGGAGCCCCGTGCGGGCATGACCCCGCCGATCGAGACTCGCTCGTTCATGAGCGTCGTCAGGCTCACGCGCCATCCATCGCCCGGATTGCCGAGCATCTCGGCATGGGGAATCCGCGCATCGGTGAAGTACACCTCGTTGAACTCGGCCTCGCCCGTCATCTGACGGAGGGGCCGCACCTCCACTCCGGGTGCGTGCATATCCACGACGAAAGCCGTGAGACCGGCGTGCTTCATCGTCTCGGGGTCGGTGCGCACCACGAGGAGACCGAATCTGGAGATGTGCGCCAGCGTCGTCCACACCTTTTGACCGTTGACGATCCACTCGTCACCGTCGCGCACACCCTTCGCGGAGAGCCCCGCGAAATCCGAACCGGATCCGGGCTCACTGAACAACTGGCACCAGACCTCTTCGCCGGTGAACAAGGGACGAAGGTAACGGTGCTTCTGCTCCTCGCTTCCCCATTCGACGACGGTGGGACCGCACATGCCGTGTCCGATGGGGTTGCGGCCGAGGGCGTTCGGTGCTCCCGCGGCGAAGATGCGCTCATTGACCGCCTTCTGGAACCTGGGAGAAACGCCGAGACCACCGTGACCGACCGGAAAATGCACCCAGGCGAGTCCCATGTCGAACTGGGCGCCGAGGAAGTCGACGACGGAGGTGGAGGCAGGGGGATGCTCCTCGAGCAAACGATCCGCCAGAGCGACGATCTCGGCCTCGGTCATGGTCTTCTCGGCAATCGACATCGTGGACCTCCCCTGTCGGCAGGGAGCCTATGCGCGGGTCCAAGGTGCCGGCAAGAAGGGCAAGGAGACCCGGGTCCGCGACGTTCACTAGGGTTCCCCGCGTGTACCCCGGTTTCCACGCGCAGACCCGCCCCGACGCCCCCGCCGTCATTCGTGCCCGGACCGGCGAGGTGACGACCTATCGCCAGCTTCACGAGTCGGCTGTGCGCATCAGTCGTGTGCTGCACGATGCTGGCATCCGACCCGGAGACCACGTGGCGCTGTGCATGGAGAACCATCCGCGTTATCTCGAGGTCGTGTGGGGATGCCACTACGCCGGAACCGTCTACACCGCCTGCT
>JBDLRG010000147.1:0-11250 GCA_039800125.1 Actinomycetota bacterium | reverse complement strand
CCTGGGACGCCAAGAATCAGACGGCCTACTTCCTGTCCGAGGACAATGTGACGAGCACCCTCGAGCTCTGGACGATGGACGTCGAATCCGGGACTCCGACCAAGGTCTCGGACATCGTCGGAGGGAGCGGGTTCTACATCCACTTCGACTCCGAGGGTGCGGCACAGACCCAGTACGACGGAACCTTCTACAACCTGAACACGACGAGTTACACCGAGACCGAGATTCCCTCATCCTCCGTGAACGGGGACAACGGCGTCTACTACCTCGTGCAAGCGTTCAACTACGCCGACAACAGCCTGTACGTTGTCAACGCCGACGACACCGAGGACGACAGCCCCCCGGTCGACAACATGGTGTACAAGGTCGACCCGACCACCGGCGTCGTGTGGGGCCAGACAGGACCGGACGTCTCCGGCCTTCCCAACGAGAACTACATCGGCCGGATGACGTCGATGGCCTTCGACTCTGCGGGCACGGGTTGGGCGATCTTCGAGGAGGATCTCTACAGCTTCGACGTCGCCACGGGGGTGTTCACCCTTCAGGGGCCCATCTCGGACGGTGACGGCTTCCCGAGCGGCGAGTACTCGCTCTTCATCGCCCAGCCCGCCCCGGCCCTGCCCTCCACCGGATACGACGCGGCCGACCTTCTGGCCTTCGGCCTGATGCTGGCGTTCGCCGGCACGGGAACCGTCGTCGTGATGCGTCGACGGACCATCGTCTGACGACGAACCGCGGACACGGGGCGGTGAGGCTCCGGGCCGAAGGGCCCTGAGGCCCGCGACGCTCTCCCCGTCCACGAACGGCCCCCGGTGACCATCATCGGGGGCCGTTCCCGTCCAGGCGGCGGACGACCGGATGGAGGCGACGCCGAGAATCGAACTCGGATAAACGGCTTTGCAGGCCGCTGCGTAAACCATTCCGCCACGTCGCCAGCGCAGGAGCGAACCCCCGTGCACCTCCGAAACTAGCCGTTGCGGAACGAGTTTCCCCGTCCCGGGTTTTCCCGGTCGACCCCTCACCGACAAGACTCCACGACATGCGCACGATTGCTCGTTCCCTCGTACTCGCCTCCGTGGTGGCCCTGGCCGCATGCGGCGGTGGCTCCTCCTCCCCCAAGGGCGGTGACCCGAACGCGGACACACCGGCCGAGGCCTACATCGCCGTCGGGCCCGATCCCGTCGGCGTGACCACGTTGAAACTCGCCTCGGGTGCCGAGGTCGAGGTGTGGTACCCGGCCGTCGAGGGAACGAGTGGCACCGACACCTATGACGTGCGCGACTTCACCCCGGAGGTCATCCGCAACATCCTCACCGGCGATGCTCCCGCCACCTACACCTCCCCCGCCGTGCGCGACGCCGATCCCGACGGCTCGGACCTGCCGGTCGTGCTCTTCAGCCACGGCGCGTCGGGCATGCGGGTGCAGAGCACCTTCCTCACGGCGCATCTCGCCTCGTGGGGCATGGTCGTCATCTCACCCGACCATTGGTCGCGCGACCTCCCCCGGGCCCTCGTGAACGCCACGGTCGGCACCGCTGAGGACTCCGTGACCGATCTCTTCTCCGCCCTCGACCTCGTCGCGGCCGACGACCGCTTCGCCGAGCGACTCGACCTCGAGCGCGTCGCTGTGGTCGGCCACTCGGCCGGTGGGGGAACCGCATTGCGGGCGGCGGCCGATGACCGCATCGACGGTTACGTCTCCATGGCCTCGGGTGACCTTCGCCAGGAAGGCGGCGACATGCCGGCCAAGCCGTCCTTCTTCCTCGCCGGGGCGCTCGACGCCATCGTCTCGCCCACCGAGCGCACCCGACCCGCCTACGAGAAGGCCCCGTCTCCCTCCCTGCTGTGGATCATCGACGGTGTCGGTCACAACGGTTTCGACGACTTCTGCACCTTCGGCAACGGTACGGGCATCATCGGTGTGGCCGATGCCTCGGGGCTCGGCGCGCTCCTGGACGCGAACCCGGCCCTGCGACGCCTCGGGGAGGACGGTTGCGTCCCGCCCGCGGCCAAGGTGGAGCTGGCCTTCCCCATCATCCGCCACGCGGTCACGGCCTGGCTCCGCAATCTCTTCGGGGTCGATCCCGAGCCGCTCGGCCTGCTCTCCGGCGATCCGGAACTGGCCGGGTCCTACGACCTGCTCGTGAGCACCATCGAGAACAAGTGACGCGTCCGCCGTGCCGGACAGGCACGGCGCGACCCGCCCCGGGGGGACTCAGCGGGTCGATCGGCGCGAGGCACCCTTGCGCGTCGCATGGAAGATGGTGCGGGTGCCCCCGGCGAGGGTCTCGCGACGCAGGACCTTGAACCTGCCGGCGAGAACCTTCTCGAAACCCGCAAGGGTGTAGTCGTCGTGGGTTCCCTCGCGCTTGTTGCGCAGCAGGGTGCGCACCATCGGGTCGTCCTCGTGGGGGAACTCGATGACGATCTCACCCGAGAGGTCGGCGAGCATGTCCACCTGCGCCACGAGGGGGATGTTGAAGGTGATGGCCATGTGGTGCACCACCGCCAGGTACAGCACCATGTCGGGTGCCCCACGGTCGAGAATGCCGGGCCTCTCGCGCCCGCGCCACCCGATTCCGCCTCCGGCGTCGGACATGTCGACGACGAGGGGAAGGATGCGATCGTTCTTCTCGGCGCGCAGTTCCCGATAGAGGCGGTCGACGACGAGGTGATCGGCGTCCATCGACACCACGGATTTGGCGTGACGGGCGGCGATGCGGCTGAACCGGCCGTCGTTGCAGCCCACGTCCCACACCTGAGTGCGCGCTGCGCTCTTCACCGCATCGCGGACGAACTTCTCCTTCTCGTCGAGGCTCGACTCGAGGTAGTGGCCCCTCTCGGAGTACCCCGACCACGTCGAGGAGGACTCGCGGGTCTCCATGCCGGCGACGATCTTCTCGAGTTTCGACAGGGTGGCGTCGAGCACCTTGGCGTTCATGCCGGCCTTGGCCGCCGCCTTGCGCACGTCCACCTCGGTGGAGGCGAAGCGGGCCTGGGCGGCGGCGAGGAGCACCACGTGGGTGAAGCGACCTCGGCGGGGACGACGGATGCTGCCCGGGAGCAATTTGCGCATCGTGTCGGGGGTGATGCCGTTGATCTGGCCGCGCAGGAATGGCTGGAAGGGCACCTCGAGGTGCGCCTGGAGCATGAGCGGGTACAGGTACATCTGGCAGAACTGCAGGTAGCCGTACCACGGGTCGCCCTTGCGACGGGGCTCGAAGGATCCGGCGTCGATGAACACCGGTCTCGACCCGACGAACTGGACGTTGTAGGGGGTGGCGTCCTTCACCGCGACACCGTCGGCGAGGGTGGAGCGGATGAGGGCCAACTGCAGGAGGGCCGCGTCCTTGAGCATCGAGAAGGTCCACTCGTGGGGATATGACACGAACGGGAGACGCGGATGCGTCATCGCCTTCTTCCACGGCTCCCCGAGACCGGCCTTGGCCGGCGTCACAATCCGGGACTCGATGAGCGTCCCGGAGGCGAGTGCGTCCTGTATTGAGGACTTCCGCCAGACCGCATCGATGTCGGCCGCCCCGGCCGCGGTGAAGGCGCGGACGACACGACCCTCGCCGACGAAGACCCGACTCAAGGGATCACGAAAGGAACCCGGATCGGGTGTGGGCCCCGCCATGGGGTCAGTCGTGGGAGGAAGCCGGGGCGTCGACGCCCGTGTCGGCCTCGGCCATGGGCTTGCCCGTCACCCTCGAGCGCAGTCGGGCCATGCCCATCTTTACGGCGACGACAAGGCCGCCGATTCCCCCGGCGATGGCCGAGACGATCATGGTGCCGGTGCCGGCGTCGAGATACGAGATCATGGCCCCACAGTAGACCAGGCACTGCCCGTCCGAACGGACATGCTCGACCCACCGGGGCCGCTCTCGCCCTGACCTCGGATACCCCCGCACCCCGGGATGGTCCCGTCGTTAGCATCGTCCCGTGACGGAGCAGCCCGAACACCATCCCGACTCACGAGTGGTGTCGTCCGGACGTGACGAGTCCCATGCCCTCTCCCCCGCCCTGTGGCCGGCGACCGCCTGGGAGTCGAGCGACCTCGACGACGCCACGCGACGCGCCACCGGGGTGCGGTCGGGAGCCTTCTACGCCCGTTACGCCAACCCGACGGTGACCCGATTCGAGGGCATCGTGGCCGACCTCGAGGGCGCCGAGACGGCTCTCGCCTTCGGGTCGGGGATGGGGGCCATCGCCTCGGTGGTGCTCTCGCTGTGCGGACAGGGCAGCCACATCCTCGCCCAGAACAACGTCTACGGCGCCACGCGTTCCTTCCTCGAGGGCCCCTGTCGGCGCTTTGGCATCGACACGACCTTCGTCGACCCGACGGTGCCCGGCTCCTTCGCCGCGGCGGTGGTACCGGGGCGCACCGTCCTCGTCCTTGCCGAGACCCCGTCGAATCCCCGCCTCGCCGTCGCCGACCTCGCAGAGATCGGCGCGATTGCCGGTCCGTTCACCCTCGTCGACTCGACCATGGCCACCCCGCTCGGCCAGAGGCCGCTCGACTTCGGTGTGGATCTCGTGCTCCACTCGGCCACGAAGGGGATCGGCGGCCACAACGACGCACTCCTCGGCGTGGTGGCCGGTGCGCGCGACCTCGTCGACGAGATCTGGGCCTACTCGGTGATGCACGGGGCGGTCGCCTCCCCCCACGATGCGCTGAATGCCATGCGCGGGGTGAAGACGCTCGGGGTGCGTACCGAACGCCAGCACGCCACCGCCCTGCGTCTCGCCTCGGAACTCGGGAACCATCCGGCGGTGACGACGGTGCTGCACCCGTTCCATCCGACCCATCCCCAGCATGAACTGGCGCGCCGCCAGATGCGCATGGGCGGCAGTCTCCTCTCCTTCGAACTGCGCGGCGGACTCGAGGCCTGCCGGACCTTCTTCGCGCGCACGTCACTCGTGCGCACCGCCACCTCGTTCGGCGGACCCGAGACGCTCGCCTGCCACCCGGCCACGAGCACCCACGTCGGTCTGTCGCCCGAGGTGCGCGCCGAAGTCGGTGTCACCGACGGTCTGGTGCGCCTTTCTGTCGGGCTCGAGGATCCGCGCGACCTCGTCGCCGAGGTCCTCGCCGCCCTCGACTGAGCGCAGCTCCCGGGGGGCGGATCACTCCGCGCGCGGCGGACGCGGGAAGAACGCGCTCGTGCGCGCGGCGTACTCGGCGTAGCCCTCGCGACGCTTCATGAGCGAACGCTCCAGCATCGGCACGCCGGACACCCGCATGAGAAAGAACATCATCACGAGCGGACCGGCGAGGCCGATGACGCCCGACCCCGTCTCGGCCGCCACGATGCCGATACCCCACCACACCATGGAGTCACCGAAGTAGTTGGGGTGGCGCGTCAGGCTCCAGAGTCCCCGGTCCATGACCTTGCCGGCGTTGGCGGGATCGGCCTTGAAGCGCGCGAGTTGGGCGTCGCCGACGGTCTCAAAGATCACGCCGACCAGCCACACCATGATGCCCATCACGGCCACCGGTCCGATTCCGGGGTCGGCATCCGCGCTCCCGTACTGCAGGGGCAGGGACACGATCCACATGATCACCCCCTGCAGACCGAACACCGTCACCAGACTGATCACGGGGAATCGGGCGCCCCACCGGCGACGCATCGCCTGGTAGCGGAAGTCCTCCCCCTTGCCCAGGTTGCGACGGGCCAGGTAGCCGGCGAGCCGCAGTCCCCAGATGCTCGTGAGGGCAGCCAGCAGGAACTGACGGGGACGGTCGGCCTCGAGGAAGGCGACGAGCACCCACGACACCACGACGAAACCCAACCCCCACACGATGTCGACGATGGAGGCGTCGCGGCGCACCACGCTCACCAGCCAGGTCGTCACCATGAGCACGGCGATCGCCGCCGCCGCCACGAGCATCGATTCACCCATCACGCACCTCCCGCGTCCGTGGTCGTCATCTCGGCATCCACGATCCGGTCCAGTCTCGCCCATTGCCCGTCGAGCCAACGAACGAAGCCCTCACCGGCGGGAATCCCCGCCCGCGGATGTGCTTCCACCACGACGCGGGCAGCGACGGGGCGACGCAACGCCCGCAGGATCCCCCCGAACGTGTCGAGTCCGTCGAACCCGGTGTGCCAGACGGTGAGGACGTCGGCGTCGGGCACCGCCGCCAGCAAGGCCGCCGTGCCGGCCGGTTTGGGCGGAAGGAGTCGTACGAGTGCCTCGAGGCGGGCGTGGCGCTCGGGATGCCGGGTCGCGAGCCGGGCCAGTTCCCGGTGTCGCTTGGCGTCGGAGCTGCGCGTGCCCTCGGGGAAGATCACCGCGATCTCGCCGGGCCCCAGACCACGAGCCATCTGTTCGATGCCCTCCATCTCGCGCGCCACGCGCGTGGAGCCCCGGTCGACGAACCAGTTCGGAAGGCGTCGTCCGACGATGTCGAGACACGGATCGAGGGAGAGTTCCTTCTTGAGCACGTAGCGCGGACGCAGACCGGCGAGCGTGCCGAACACCCATGCCGACACGAGGGAATCGGCGAGACTGGCATGCCGACACAGTGCGACGAACGGACCACCCCGCGCCCGGTCGGCGCCCTCGACGACGATGCGCAACCCCGTGGTGACCCGCAGTGCCGCGATGAGATTGCGCGCCCACCATCGTTGCAGAGCGAAATGCGCCCGCAGGTTCCCCGCCTGGCCGGTGCACCACAACACGATCGCCACCGTCACGCCCGCCACTTCGAGCCAGGTCCAGCACAGCGCGAAGGCGAGGAGGCGCAGAATCGGCAGGCGCCATCGGCCCCGCACCGCGTCGATCACGGCCGCGATGGGAGCCCACAACGGCAGAGAAGCGAGCAGCACCATCGCGGCCACGAGGACGCCCACGACGGTGAGGGGACGGCGCAGCCAGGGCGAGCTCACGATGAGAATGTACGTCGCCACGGGTCTTCGGGGAATCCCCCGGAGGTCATGGCCGAGGGTCGATGGGGGTGGGCAGGCCGAGGCGGTCCTCGATCTGCTCGGCCACGCCGAGCACGCGCAGGTCGGTGTAGCGCGCTCCCATCACCTGGACACCGACGGGGAGATTCCCGGCCATTCCGGCGGGAACCACCGCACAGGGCAGGCCGAGCAGGTTGCCCGGCAGCACCGGACGCATGAGCTCGAGCACCGACTCCTCCTCCCCCGCCACGTCCGCACCGGCCATGAACGCCGGCTGGGTCCAGGTGGGGCAGAGCAGCACCGGGTGCTCCTCGAACCACAATCCCCACCGCCTCGCCACGCCGTCACGTTGGGCGTGCATGAGGTACACCTCGAGAGAGGACATCTTGGGAAAGCGAGCGAGCGATGCCTCGATGATGGCGCGCGCATCCGCACCCATCACCGGCTCCAGTTGGTCGCGCACGTCGTGCAGTTCGTTGAAGAGCATCCCCGCCCACAGCAGCATGCTCATCTCGTAGTCGGGAGGGGTCGCCTCCACCACGCGATGTCCTGCCGCCGACAGCGCATCGGCAGCAGCGCGCACCGCGGCCGCCACCTCGGGGTGCGTGCTGCCGCCCGGTGGCTCCGCCATGACGGCCACCGTCAGTTTCTCGCCCGGTGCGAGATCGGTGAGACGGGCCGGCACGCTGACGGGGTCGCGCGGGTCGGGACCGGCCACGACGAGGGTGCCGAGGCGCACGTCGCTCACCCGTCGCGCCATGACGCCCTGATTGAGCATGACCTGCGAGGACAGGGCACGGTCGGGCACGGGGAAGGTCTGGGTGTCGGGGATGACGCCGGTGGAGGGCTTCAGCGATGCCACACCGCAGGCATGGGCCGGGTTGCGCAACGACCCACCGATGTCGTTGCCGAGGCCGATGGGACTCATCCCCGACGCCAAGGCCGCGCCCTCGCCCCCGCTCGACCCACCGGGGGTGCGGTCGGCTTCCCACGGGTTGCGCGTGCGGCCGTAGAGACTCGAGTCGGTGTGGATGCGCAGACCCATGTCGGGCATGTTCGTGCGTCCGATCGGGATCGCCCCGGCCGCCTTCATGCGTGCCACGACCGGAGCATCCTCCGTGGCGATGGCCTCGGCGAAGACGGCCATGCCGTTCGTCGTCGCCTGACCGGCGACGTCGATGTTCTCCTTGATGGTGAAGGGCACACCGTGGAGGGCCCCGAGGGGCCCGCCGGCGGCGACCGCCGCGTCGGCGGCGTCGGCACCCCTGCGTGCGTCGTCGGCGAGCACCTTCACGACCGCGTTCACCGCGGGGTTCACCGCATCTATGCGAGCGAGGTGGGCCTCCACCACGTCACGGCTCGTGAACTCACGGCCCCGGATTCCCCGCGCCAGTCGTCCCGCCGACATCCTCCACAGCTCGTCACCCATCGCGCTCGACCTCCTCGTCCTCAGGGGCACCGCCCCCGCCCGTGGCGCGACAGTACCGCCCCCGGTCGGGGTCAGATGTAGCCGGCGGCGGATGTGGGAGCGACCGTCGCCGGGCGGCGCGGCACGGGCACATGACACGCCTCGATGACCTCCAGGCGGCCCCGGCCGGGAGTCCCGGCCTCGAGCACGTCGAGACTGTGCGTGGCCACCGTGTCGTGGAAGAGGGTGCGCACCTCGCGCGCGTTGCCGAAACCCCGCCCGCGCTCCCACGAGGCGATCACCTCGCGCAACGCCCGTTCGGCGTCAGAAGTGGGGCGGTAGTCGTGGGTGGAGAGCAGTCCCATGAGGATGCGGAACAGCTCGTCCTCCGAGTAGTCCGGGAAGGGCACCCGGACGTCGAAGCGGCTGGCGAGGCCGGGGTTCGAGGCGAGGAAGCGCTGCATCTCGGCCGGGTAGCCGGCGACGACCACGACGATGTCGCCCCGCTTGTTCTCCATGTGAGTGAGCACCGTTTCGATCACCTCGCGTCCGTAGTCGACCGAGGACGTCGACGTGAGCGAGTAGGCCTCGTCGATGAAGAGGATCCCGCCCTCGGCCTCGGCGAGCACCTCCTTGGTGCGCAACGCGGTCTGGCCGACGTAGCCGGCCACCAGGGTGGAGCGGTCGGCCTCGACGACGTGCCCCTTCGACACGAGACCGAGCGCCCGGTAGATGCGCCCGATCACACGGGCCACCGTCGTCTTGCCCGTGCCGGGGTTGCCGGTGAAGACGAGATGGGGCGACGGCGCCACGGGTGCGAGACCCTTCTCCCGGCGCAGACCCGCCACCCTCTGGGCGGCAACGAGACGACGCACCACCTCCTTCACCGGCTCGAGACCGACGAGCGCGTCGAGTTCGGCGAGGGCGGAGGTGAGCATCGTCGCGGGGTCCGACTCCTCGACCGTGGCCGTGCGGCGGGGGGCCGACGGCCGCGGACGGGTCGCGGACGGGCCGATGTGCAGGTCCGCGTCGCGGTTGCGCCGCCGTCTGGCCATCTCCTGGCTCTCCCGGGTCTCGAACCGAGCCAGAGCCTCGATCGCGGCCTCCCATTCGGGGACGATGTGGTCGATCGAGCCGAGCACCTGTCCGATCGCCGCCACCGTCGCATCCTCGGCCAGCAGCGAGTGCGTGGCCACGACCGCCAGCTTGTTCCCCGGGCGCGAGTCGAGACGGGCCTGCACGAAGGGCATCGACGCGGTGCGCGCGGTGACCCACCGGCGCAGCCGCATCGTGTCCCTCACCTCCGCCACCTCGGCGTCGATGCACAGCACCCAGGTGCCGTTGAAACGCTCGTAGAGGCGGGCGGTGAACCCGCGCATCGATCCGAGGATGAGGCCCGAGAGCGGCCAGCGGACCTCCGCCGGGCCGTCGTCGGGGTCGGTGGCCTCGAGCATGGCGTGCTCGAGGAACATCGGCTGGATCCGCTCCTCGAGACCGGTCTCGATGCCGTCGCTCATCGGGGCCTCCCGCCGGAGAACACGAGGGGTTCCCACACGTCGTCGAGGAAGTCGTCGAAGTCGCGGGTCCAGTTCTCCCACCTCGGCCAGGCCTCGTCGATCCACTCCCGGGCCTCGGCCGACGTGGCCGTGTTGCGCCGCATCCACCACGCCCGCAGCACGAGGCCCGTGCGGCTGCGACCGCCGTGGCAGTGCACCACCACCCGGCGTCCCTCGGCGAGGAACGCGTCGATGGCGTCCACCGCATCGGTGACCGCTGCCCCGAGCGAGGGGTTGTGGTCGCCGTTCTCGTCGCGCATGTACACCTCACGCCGATGCGAGTGGCCGCGGAACGCCTCGCCCGTGAGGCACAGCGACACGATGGCGTGGTCCGTGGGTGCGGTGGAGGCACCGGTGAGGTCGGCGGCCCACACGCCCGCGGGGTCCACCTCATAGGGCCCGTAGGCCTGCTCGGGCGGGGTCTGACGCACGGGCCCGAGCCCGACGAGGCCCCGGGCCAGGTCGACGATGTCGGGCGTGTGCAGGGTCTCGGTGTCCCCCTCGAGGGTGTCGACGTTGACGTGCAGGTACGAGGTCCAGCGCGACGGGATCTCCTGGCGACCATGGAGGGCGCCCGCCATGGCCCCGGCGATGGCCGCGACCGTGTCGGTGTCCCCGCCGAGGTCGGCCACCGCGGCGATGGCGTCGTGGAAGGTGAGGGTGGAGCGCACGCCCCACACGGCCTGGCTCACCGCTCCCCACACGGAACCGTTCCCGTGTCCGCCGGCGCGCCTCGGGTCGAAGTCGGGCGCCAGGATGCGCGCGAACTCGTCCAACTCGGCGACGACCTCGGGGTCGGCGTGCTCGCGCACCGACTCGAACGCGTCCTCGAGCGAGGTCTCGAAGTCGCCGGTGATGATGGTGCGCCGGATCGTCTCGGCCACCAGCGCGGCACCGGCGGCGGCGGCCGGGTCGTGGTGGGTGAGACGCGACTGAGCGACCGCCAGCTCGACCGTGTCCCGCGCACCGAGACGCACTCCCATGATGGCCACGGGTGCGATGCGCATGACGCTGCCGTTGCTCGCACT
Organism: Actinomycetota bacterium; assembly: GCA_039800125.1. Classification (GTDB taxonomy): domain Bacteria; phylum Actinomycetota; class Acidimicrobiia; order Acidimicrobiales; family Ilumatobacteraceae; genus UBA2093. Next base: position 347 of record JBDLRG010000147.1, on the reverse strand, counting down.
GCGGCCGGTCTCCTCGTGCACGCGACGCGCGGCATCGACGTGGTGCGCGTGGGCGAGCACGGCCCGGGTGTTGATGCCGATGTCAACGGCGCCCGCGGCCCAGGCCCGGAATCGCACCCACAGGTCGTCGGCGTCGAAGCCTCCCGTGTGACCGAGCGACCACGCGAGCGCGACCGCCATCTGGGTGTCGTCGGTGGCCTCGCCCCGGGCCCAGTCGAAGCTTCCTCCGCCGATCATCTCGCCCGAGCCACCGAGCACCGGGGTCGGGAACGTCTCGGACCAGCGGCCGGCACGGTCGAACTCGAAGGGTGCCGCGGCGGCGTCACCCACGGCCGCTCCGAGGAAGG
>JBDLRG010000146.1:0-6713 GCA_039800125.1 Actinomycetota bacterium | reverse complement strand
AGCCGGAAGCCGGGTGCCGCAGCGACTCGTCCGAGGCGCGGAACGTGGATCTCCCCCTCGCTCATCACGGTGATGAGGACGTTGAGAGTCTCCTCCGGGATGCGGTTGATCTCCTCGACGTAGAGCAACGAGCCCTCGCGCAGCGCGGACAGCAACGGTCCATCGACGAAGATGTCGGGCGAATAACCCTCGGACAGGACGCGGGCGGGGTCGAAATGCCCCACGAGACGCGCCGGGGTGAGTTCGGCGTTGCCCTCGACGAACTCGAATCCGATGCCGAGACCGCCGGCCACCGCACGCAGCAGCGTCGATTTCCCGGTGCCCGGGGGACCCTCGAGAAGCACGTGGCGATCGGCCGCGAGAGCGGCGAGCACCAGTTCCACCTCCCGGGTGCGGCCGACGACCGCGACGCCGACGATCGGAAGGAGGCGAGCGACGTCAGTCATCGATGGCGGCGCCGTCCATGGCATCGCCGATGCGCATCAACGGGTGTTCCTCGTCGGCAGGTCGGCGGCGCCCGTCAGTAGACGAGCACGCCCCTGATGTTCTTGCCGTTGCGCATGTCCTCGTAGCCCTCGTTGACGCCCTCGAGCGGATAGGTGCGCGTCACGAGGCCATCGAGGTCGATCTGTCCCTCGCGGTAGAGCCCGATGAGCTTGGGGATGTCGGCGCGGGGGTTGCCCGATCCGAACAGCGAACCGACGAGCTGCTTCTCCATGAGGGTGAGGTCGAGCAGGCTCATGCTGGCCCCGCCCGCCTCGAGCGCGGGATGGATGTTCGTGACGACGACGCGGCCGCGCTTGGACGCGAGTGCCATGGCCTGGCCCATCACCTGTCCGTCACCGACACCCATGGTCATGATGACCTTGTTGGCCATCGTGCCCCAGCTGATCTGCTGGAGCAGCGGGAGCGCCTCCTCCATCGAGGCCGCGACGTGGGTCGCGCCGAACTCCATCGCCTTCTCGCGCTTGAACTCGACGGGATCGATGGCGACGATGTGCTTGGCGCCGGCGAGCTTGGCGCCCTGGATGGCGTTGGCGCCGATGCCGCCCACGCCCACCACCGCGACGGTGTCTCCGGGCGACACGTCCGCGGCATAGACCGCGGAACCCCAACCGGTGACGACGCCGCAACCGAGCAGACAGGCCTTCTCGAGGGGGACGTCCTTGTCCACCTTGATGCACGATGCCTCGTTCACCACCGTGTGGTGGGCGAAGGTGCCGAGAAGGCACATGAGGTTGAGATCCTGGCCCTTGGCATGGTGGCGCGAGGTGCCGTCGGAGATCTGTCGACCGAGGCCCATGGCGGCTCCGAGGTCGCACAGGTTCTGGTGTCCGGTGGAGCAGCTGGGGCAGCGTCCGCACGACGGGATGAAACCGAACACCACGTGGTCACCGGGCGCGAGCGCCGTCACGCCCTCACCGACCTGCTCGACGACGCCGGCACCCTCATGGCCGCCGATGATCGGCATGGCGAAGGGCAGGTCGCCCGTGACGAGGTGCTCGTCGGAGTGACACATCCCCGATGCGACGAGCTTCACGAGGACCTCGCCTGCCTTCGGCGGATCGAGTTCGATCTCCTCGATGCTCCACTTCGCACCGACTTCCCACAGAACTGCGGCCTTGGTCTTCAACGGGGGACCCCCTTCGTCCGTACGACCGCCCGGGACGGGCAGTCGGGCAAACCTTAGCCACGGCCCGCTTCCGTTCTCCAAGGGGGGACCCGCCTGACTACGCTCTGCCCATGGACACGAACGACACCATCGAGCAGACCGCCGACGAGGCGACCGCGGCCGCGGCCGCGGACGAAGTCGTCGCCGAGGTTCTCGTCGAGGAAGTGTCGATCGACGGGATGTGCGGCGTCTACTGACGCCGCTGGTGTGATCGGGTCGGTCGGTACCGGCGTGGCCCTCGACCTCGACACCCCCTGCAGGCTGGACCCGCAGGTGGCTCTGCGCCCGGAACCCTTCGGGGCTCTCGCCTACCACTATGGCAACCGTCGCCTGATCTTCCTGCGCCATCCCGACATCGTGCGCGTCGTCGAGGGACTCGGCGAGGGGACCGCCGTGCGTGCGGCCCTCGAGGCACAGCACGTGGACGAGTCCCGCTGGCCGTCCTTCGTCGCGGCACTCTCGTCGCTGGCCGATTCAGGGATCGTCCGTGTCGTCTGAGACACTCGTCGCCCGGATGAAGGAGGGCCTCGACGCCCCCATCTGCCTCACCTGGGAACTGACCTACGCCTGCAACCTGGCGTGCGTTCACTGTCTCTCGAGCAGCGGCCGTCGCGACGAGCGCGAACTGTCCACCGAGCAGGCGCTCGCCGTCATCGACGAGCTCGCCCGACTCCAGGTGTTCTACGTGAACATCGGCGGCGGCGAGCCGATGGTGCGCCGCGACTTCTTCCCCATCATCGAGCACGCGGTCGCCAGCGGCATCGGGGTCAAGTTCTCCACCAACGGCGCCTTCATCGACGCCGTGAACGCCCGCCGACTCGCGGCGATGGACTACCTCGACGTCCAGATCAGCATCGACGGCACCGACGCGGCGACGAACGACGCGGTGCGTGGCGAGGGTTCCTTCGCCACCGCAATCGCCGCGATGGACAACCTGCGGGACGCGGGCTTCGGACCGTTCAAGATCTCCGTCGTCGTCACCCGCCACAATGCCGGCCAACTCGACGCATTCAAGGCCCTGGCGGACTCCTACGGAGCACAACTGCGCATCACGCGCCTGCGTCCCTCGGGTCGCGGGGCCGACACATGGCACGACCTGCACCCCACCGCGCAGCAGCAGGTGGACATCTACCGGTGGTTGCTCGCGCGCGGCGAGGACGTTCTCACCGGCGATTCGTTCTTCCACCTCAATGCGCTCGGCGATCCGCTGCCGGGCCTCAATCTGTGCGGCGCGGGACGCGTGGTGTGCCTCATCGACCCGATCGGCGACGTGTACGCCTGCCCGTTCGTCATTCACGGCGACTTCAAGGCCGGGTCCGTCCTCGACGAGGGGGGATTCACCCGGGTGTGGCGCGAGTCCGACCTCTTCCTCTCCCTGCGCGAACCCCAGAGCGCCGGAGCCTGCGCGTCGTGCGGTTCCTACGACGCGTGCCAGGGGGGATGCATGGCCGCCAAGTTCTTCACCGGTCTGCCCCTCGACGGACCCGATCCGGAATGCGTCGTGGGTGCCGGTGAGAAGGCACTCTCCTCCGTGCCCGTCGCGCTCGCGCCGCGACCGACACCCGACCATTCACGACCGCCCCGCATCCCGGTCGTCGTCGGCAGGGACGTCCGCGGATGATCCTGATCGTCGCGCTCGTCGCCGTCGCACTCGGGGCCACGTATGCGGCGGGGATGCTGCCGAGTGCGATCGTCGTCGCGCGCAGCAAGGGAGTGGACATCACCACGTTCGGGTCGGGCAATCCCGGTGCGAGCAACGTCGCGCGGGCGCTCGGCGCGAGGTGGGGCGTGGTCGTGTTCGCGCTCGACGCCGCCAAGGGCGCGGTACCCGTGACGCTCGCACTGCTGGCTGGTCGGCCTCTCGCGTACGGATGCGCGGCGGCGGCCGTCCTCGGTCATGTCTTCCCGGTGACCAGGGGGTTCCGCGGCGGCAAGGGCATCGCAACCGGTGCCGGGGTGCTTCTTCCCCTGCATCCTCCGGTGATGCTCGCCGCAGCAGCGACTTGGCTGCTGCTCGCCAAGGTCTCGAAACGGGCCTCGGTGGCCTCCATCCTCGTGGTGCCGGCCGTCATCGTCGCCATCGTCGTGCGGGGAACGCCGGGCTGGGAGATCGCTGCGTTGACCGGACTGGCGGGACTCATCGAGATCCGCCACCTCTCCAACATCCGACGGCTCTTCTCCGGCACCGAGCACGCCCTCACCAACGACTCTCGCTGAGGTCCGGGATGCGCGAGACCTCGCGGGACATCGCTCCGGGAAGCCGCATTCTCGTCGTGCCCCTCGGCTCGGTCGAACAGCACGGTCCCCACCTCCCCCTCGACACCGACACGCGCATCGCCGTGGCACTCGCCGTCGCCGGCACCGAACGCGCCGGAGACGACGTGTTCCTCCTCGCGCCGGCGGTGGCGTACTCGGCGAGCGACGAACACGCGTCGTTCCCCGGCACCCTCTCGGTCGGCACCGAGGTCACCGTCGACCTGCTGCGGGCCCTGTCGCGCAGTGCGTGGTGGGCGGCCGGCATGGTGATCGTGAACGGCCACGGCGGGAACCTGGACGCTCTGGGCCTCGTCGGGGACGCCGGCATGCCCCGACGGTCGTGGTCCCCGATGCTCCCGTCGGGCGGGGACATGCACGCCGGTCGCACCGAGACGTCACTCGGACTCCATCTTTTCCCCGCCGACGTGCGACTCGACGCGGCAGAAGTCGGTGCACTGCCCACGGATCCGGCCGACGCCCTCGCCGCGATGCGCGCCGGAGGTGTCGCCGCAGTATCCGCCAACGGAGTGCTCGGTGACCCGACCGGCGCCTCGGCCGAGGAGGGGGCGCGCATCTTCGCGGCGATGGTCGTCGACCTGGTGGCGGTGCTCGACGAATGCCGCCGGTCCTGGATCGGGACTCCGCGGTGAGCCGCGAGGCGGCCGTTCCTCCTCCCGCCGACCGTTTCGTGCGCGACAGGGTGTGGCACCGCGGCCGACGGGGAACCGTGCTGGTGGCCGGCTCCCCCGCCACGTTCTTCCGTGTCACCGGTACCGGAGCCACCATTCTCGATGCCCTCGAGGCCGACGCGGTCCTGCCGACGGGCCACGAAGCGCTCACCGATCGTCTCGTCTTCACCGGGGCGGTGCACCCCGTGGCCGGCGAGCCCTGGTCGAACGTCGATCTGACGGTGGTGGTACCGGTCCACCGGCACCGGGACGACCATGCACTCGAGGGCCTCGTGACCGGACTCGCACCGCTGCGGGTCCTGGTCGTTGACGATGCCTCGCCGGTACCGGTGGTGCTCGACGACGACGGAGGACGGGTGAGTGTCCTGCGCCTCGAGGTCAACGTCGGACCAGCCGCGGCCCGCAACCACGGTCTCGCCGCCATCGACACCGAGGCCGTGACCTTCGTCGACGCCGACGTCGTCGTGGATGCCGCGACGCTCGCGCGGCTCGCCGGTCATCTGCGCCGCGAGCGTGTCGTGGCCGCCGCGCCGCGCATCCGGGGGCTGCCCGGTGCCGGGACCGTGGCCCGCCACGAAGAACGGGCGTGCCCCCTCGACATGGGGCCGGAGCCGTCGTGGGTGCGCCACTCGGCACGCGTGCGCTACGTGCCGAGTGCCTGCATGGTCGCCCGCACGGACGCGATACGGGGAGCCGGCGGCTTCGACGAGTCGATGCGCACCGGTGAGGACGTCGACCTCGTGTGGCGACTCGCGGATGCGGGACATCTCGTGCGATTCGACCCGGCGTTCATCGCCTTCCATCGGGCACGCTCGACGCTGCGTGGCGCACTGGCCCAGCGCCTCGGATACGGCCGCAGTGCCGCGGCACTCGCCCGACGACACGGCTCCGCCGTCGCACCGTTCCGCAGCAATCTCGTGGACGCCGCGGCCCTCGTCGCGCTCGCCGCGGGTGCGTGGATTCCGGGACTCATCGTCCTGGCCGGCTCGTTCGCCGGGCGAATCGCACGGCTGCTGCGACTCGGTGCACCCCTCCGTGCCGCCGTGGCACTCACGGGGTCGTCGGCTGTGGCCCTGATCTCCCACGCCGCCGCGGCCCTCGTGCGCACGTGGTTCCCGCTGCTCGTCGCGGGTGCGCTTCTCTCGACCCGCGCCGTGCCCGTGGCACTCGCTGCCCTCCTCGTGCGGGCCTGTGCGGCGGTGCGCACATCGGGTCCCACCGCCGCCGCATCAGCGGCGTTCGTGCTCGGTCCCCTCGGGGACCTCGCCTACTGCGCGGGGGTGTGGCGCGGCACGATCACGGCGCGCTCGGTTCGCGCGTTGCTCCCGGTGATCACGTGGAGGCCGGGATTCGGCCGCTGATGTCGGCGCATTCCCGGCACACCGACTCGGGGATCACGCCCCACACCATGAGCCGGGCAAAGATGATGCACCCGAGGCAGACGCCGGCGAACGCCTCGAGGGATGCCGCCACGACCAGTGCGGCCACGACGATCCGAGCGGCCGTGGGTGCGTCGAGAAGGACGAGGACCGAGGCGATCAAGGTGAACGTCGCACCGATGAACTGCGCGAAACGCTTCGGCGGACCCGCCACGAGTCGATGCGGCCGGCGGATGCGTGGGGTGATCACCCGGGTGGCGAGCTGACCGAGCGGGCTGAGACGAGGCCCGGCGAGAACCCGGGCCACGAATCCCCATGTGAGCGGGACGAGGATCCATGCCCACCCCGTGACGACGAAGGCCGTCCCCATGAGCACCGCCCCGGCGGCCACGATGCGGGCCGAGGTCTCGTTGACGGGATTCGGGAAAGTGAAGAAGGAACGCGCGCGGGCCATGGGTGGGAGGCTATGCATCAAATCCCGACCCCGCAACTCGGGAATTGACGGGGAGTAGATTGTCGCAGTGACCATCCGTCTGGCCGTCCAAGAAGCCCCTTGGGTGGCTCATGTCCAGTCCACTGCTCGCTCCTATCCCGGTCTCGTGCCCGTGGTGAAGGGCAACGGATACGGGTTCCGGCGTTGGAATCTCGTTCCCCTCGCGGGCCAGTTGGCGGAGGAGATCGCCGTGGGCACGGTGTTCGAGATCCGCGGCGTCCCCG
>JBDLRG010000145.1:0-3795 GCA_039800125.1 Actinomycetota bacterium | reverse complement strand
GCCGGCCTTCCCGAGACGATCCCCGGCACCACCATCGACCGCCAGTGCGGATCCAGTCAGCAGGCCGCGCACTTCGCCGCGCAGGGCGTCATCGCCGGCGCCTACGACGTGGTCATCGCCTCGGGTGTCGAGGTGATGACGCGCGTACCCATGGGGGCCGCGATGGCGGAGGGCAAGTACGGCTTCCCCTTCGGTCCGCTCGTGCAGGAGCGCTACAAGGAGGTGGGTGGCCTCGTCGGTCAGGGCGTCTCGGCCGAGATGATCGCCGACAAGTGGGGACTCACCCGCGAGGACATGGACCGCTTCGGCGTGCGCTCGCAGGAACTCGCCGGCCGTGCCACCGTCGAGGGCCGCTTCGAGCGCGAGATCCTGCCGGTGGCCGACGCCGAGGGCAAGATGATGACCACCGACGAGGGCCTTCGCGAGACGTCCATGGAGTCGCTCGCCAAGCTGAAGCCGTCATTCCGCAGCGAGGAGGACGGTGGCCGCGTGCACGCGGGCAACTCCAGCCAGATCACCGACGGCGCGTCAGCCGTGCTCATCATGAGCGAGGAGAAGGCGGCGCAGTTGGGTCTGCGTCCGCGCGCCCGCTTCGTCAACTTCGCCCTCGCCGGCGACAATCCCCAGCTCATGCTCACCGCGCCGATCCCGGCGACGAAGAAGGTGCTCGAGCGCGCCGGCCTCACGATGGGTGACATCGACGTGACCGAGATCAACGAGGCATTCGCCTCCGTCGTGCTCGCATGGGAGAAGGAACTGCACCCCGACATGGCCAAGGTGAACCCGAACGGTGGCGCGATCGCCCTCGGTCATCCCCTCGGTGCGTCGGGAACGCGCCTGCTCACGACGCTCCTCCACGAGCTCGAGCGCACCGGCGGCCGTTACGGCCTGCAGACGATGTGCGAAGGCGGCGGCATGGCCAACGCCACGCTCATCGAGCGACTCGGCTGACGGGAGTCGCCTCCATGCCCTCTTTCGGCACGGTCGTCTGGACGGCGATCGGTGTCCTGATGGTGTGGTTCATCTGGAAGGTCGGACTCGCCATGCTCAGGTCGATGACCTCGCTCATGCCGCCACCGCCGCCGGCGGGGGAGATGCGACGGATCAACGTGCGCTATCGCTGCGACGTGTGCGGTGTCGAACTGCGCCTGACGATGGCCCCCGACGAGGACCCGCCGCCACCCAAGCACTGCACGGAGGACATGATCGTCGTCGCGCCCATCGAGTGACCGGCGCCCGGGCCGGGGTCGTCGTCAGTGGTACTTGGTGGCGGTGTAGAGGCCACCGAGCATGGACATCAATCCGACCCCGAGGTACCAGTTCGAGCGTCCGCCCGGCACGGCACCCAGGTAATAGAGAAGGATGATGAGGGCCCCGGCCCCGAGCAGGATGAACATCAGCACCGGCACCCACTGGGGGCTGTGGCTGACCGTTTCGGGAACGGGCGGCGTGTAGCGGCTGTTCCCCGCCGACTTTCCCGCTCCGCCCACGTCGTTCTTGTCGCGTCGCGCTCCGCCCTTGGGGGTGGCGCGACCGCCGCTCTTCTTCGTTGCCACGCTCCGAGTGTAGAACGCCACGCGCCGGGGACGGAAGATGCGCCGCCGGTGCCACCGCGCGGTATCCGAGCGGGCAGGCTGTGGGGGTGACCCGCATCCTCGTGATCGACAGCTACGACAGCTTCGTCTACAACATCGTCCAGTATCTGGGCGAGATCGGGGTGGATCCCGTGGTGGTGCGCAACGACGCCATCGGCGTCGACGAGGTCGTCGGGCTCGCACCCGACGGGATCCTGCTCTCCCCCGGTCCCGGGCGTCCCGAGGATGCCGGAATCATCTGCGACGCGGTGCGGACCTTCGCCGGTCGCATCCCCCTGTTCGGCGTGTGCCTCGGGCATCAGGCGATCGGTCACGTCTTCGGTGGTCGGGTGGTGCGCGCGCCGGCGCTCATGCACGGCAAGACCTCGTCGATCCTCCACGAGGGAGAAGGGGTCTTCGCCGGCCTGCCCACCCCGATCGAGGCCACGCGTTACCACTCGCTGGTGGTCGACGCCGCCACCCTGCCCGTCGAACTGCGGGTGACGGCGCGCACCGCGGACGGACTCATCATGGGCCTGCGACACCGGGACCTCGAGGTCGAGGGTGTGCAGTTCCACCCCGAGAGCATCCTCACCGCCTCGGGCCGCGAGATGCTGCGCACGTTCGCGGACCGTTGCGGTCCGGTTCCCGCGCGCTGAGACGGCGTCAGTCGGCCGTGCCGGGCGGCGCTGCCTGCCCGACGGTGATCGTCACCGTCGAGTTGCGCGTGGCCGACGTACCGGCGGCCGGGCTCTGCGAGAGCACGAGGCCCACCTTGTCCGGCGTGGTCGGCGCATAGACGACGGTCACCTTGAGTCCGGCGTTGACGAGCGTCGTGCGGGCCGCCGTCTCGGTGCGGTTCACCACGTCGGGAACGGTCACCTGTCCGGAGCCAGAGGAGACCCACACGGTGATCGGCGACCCGGCGGCGACCGGCGTTCCCACGAGCGGGTCGGTGCGGATCACCTGCCCGTCGGGAACCGATGTGCTCGTCTCCTCGCGGAACTCGATGACGAAGCGGTACGGCTCGGCCTGCAGGAGGGTCTGGGCGGCCGCGTATGTCTGGCCGCGCACGTCGGGAATGACGACCTGTCCCGCACCTACCGAGATGACCACCTTCACGGTTGAACCCGTGGCCAACTGCTGCTGGGAGACGGGGTCCTGACTGATGATGGATCCCTGGGGAAGGGCCGAGTCGGTCTGTGTTCCCGAGACCGTGAGCGTCAGACCGAGGTCGGCGAGCAGGTCGTAGGCCTCGTCGAAAGTGAGGCCGATGATGCTCGGCACCGTCACCATTTCCGCGGTGGGGTTGTAGGTGAGCGTCACCCTGCGGTCGGCCGGTGGAGCCGAACCGCCGACCGGGTCCTGTGCATAGACGATGTTGTCGCCCACGCCCTCACGGGCGACGGGATTGGCCGTCACCTCGAAGCCCTCGTCCTCCATGATTCGGGTCGCCTCGGCGATGGTGCGGTCGAGCACGTCGGGCACGGTGTCCGCCCCGGAGCCGCCCGCGGTGATGAACAGGAAGAGTCCCGCGGCGAGGGCGAGCACCCCGGCGACGATGGCGCCGGTCCAGGGGTTGCGCACCGGGGGTTCGGTCTCGTAGTCGTCGCCCGTGCCGAGCACCATCGAGCGGGGCATCATCTCCGTCCCCGATGCGGCGTCCATCGCCCCCGTCGGGGGCAGGGTCAGTGTGGCGTTCGGATCCGCACCGACGGCCGGCAGCACGGTGGTTGCGGCGTCCACATCGGTTCTCGCCCCGGCCCGGCCGCGCCGTTGCAGCACCTCGTTCCACGCGCGGGTGGGTTCGCCCGCCACGAAGCGCCGCAGGTCGTCGCGCAGTTCGTCGGCGTTGGAGTAGCGCATCCCCGCATTCTTCGTCATGCACTTCGAGACGATGGCGGCGAATTCGGGCGGGGTGCCCGGCGCGTGCACGGTGATGGGATCGGGGGTGTCGTTCACCTGCATGTAGGCGGTGGCCAGCGCGGATGATCCCGCGAACGGCGGCCTGCCGGCGACCATCTCGTAGAGCACGATGCCGAGCGAGTACAGGTCGGAGCGCGGATCGAGGGCCTCTCCCTTGGCCTGCTCCGGGGAGAAGTAGGTGGCGGTTCCCATGACGCTGCCGTCCTGGGTGAGCCCGGCGTCGTGTCCCGCGTCCATGGCACGGGCGATGCCGAAGTCGGCCACCTTCACGGCTCCGTTGTCCCCGACGAGAATG
>JBDLRG010000144.1:0-3925 GCA_039800125.1 Actinomycetota bacterium | reverse complement strand
GGATTGAATCAGGTGTCGAAGCACCGCGGCTGTCACGTCGCGTTCGTCATCGATGAGACGCTGCTCGACCATGATCCGGCGCTCGGCGGCGGCTCCGTCCAGCTGTTGGTGACGCCGCGCGTCGGCCATCGCGTCCGGCGGCGCATCGGTCAGATGACCGTGTTCGGCGCGCATGATCGTCCGGTGACCGAGTCCGACTGGTACCCTGCCCGCCGGTCGCAGCACGCGGCGTTCAACCTCGCCAGCAGCGTCGGGGATCCCGAGTTGGGCGCGGTGATCCCGATGTACAACTTCAGCGCGCCGGTCGCGGCGCACCTGCTCGCCGAGGCTGGGTTCACGGACATCCGACTCGAGGGCATCGACGGCGGGACGGCGTATCATCCGGCGTTCGCGGACGTCGAGCAGGCGAGATTGCAGTCGATGCAGGACAGTTACGACGTCCAGTTCGACGACCTGCGCCTCGTCAAGGAACGTTGTGGCGTCCGCTTCAGCACGCGAGCCGTGCCACGGGCGACGGTGATGATCGGCGGCGAGGCGGAGCAGGCGCTCCCGGAGGCCGTGCTGCGTTGGAGCCTCGAGTCGCGCACCTTCCTGCATCTCGAGTATGTGTCCGGATCGCGAGAGTCGCGGGCGCTCTACGCGACGGGGCGCACGGGGACGCCGTTCTCGCTCCAGCGGATGTTTCTGCCGCGACTGAGCGAGCAGGTGGGCCGCGGGCTCTACCTCGACTCGGATATGCTCGTCCTGCAGGATGTGAGCCGCCTGTTCCATACGGACCTCGGGGGGCACGTCCTGCTCGCCTGTGCGCCGACGCCCGGACGCGCCCCGCAGTATTCGGTCTTCCTCGTCGACAATGCACGTGCCTCGTGGGACCCGGATGCCCTCGTAAACGGCTACCTCGCGGGGACGATTGCCTACGACGACCTCATCGGTCGGTTCGCGTTCGCGGAGCCGCGGGCGTTCGGTCTGCCGGCGACGTGGAATCATCTTGAGACGTATGAGGCCGGGCGCACGGCCAACGTCCACTTCACGGACATGGGGCGGCAGCCTTGGCTGAGCGTCGTGAACCCGTTGGCGGACCTCTGGTGCGAGGCACTCCTCGCCGCCCTCGATGCCGACGATCGGGTGGCACAGGCGCTCGAGACGTCACTCGCGCACGGATGGGTGCGTCCGTCGTTGGCGCACCAGGTGGAGCGCGGTATCGTCGCCCCGTGGAGACTCCCCGGGCGCGTCCTCCGGCGGGATGATGCGTGGATGCCACCGCATGTGCGGGCGGCGCGCGGGGCGGAGCCCGGGGTGCTGGCTCGGCTCGTCTGGCAGTCCAGGTCGTGGGCGCGCCGCCAGATGGCGCGTCGTGGTCCCCGGTACGTCCGGCATCTGCTCGCCATCGCCCGCCGCATCGGCTCGTGACGTCCGTCCTCGATGCGACCGTGGTGATCCCCACGATGAATGGCCGCGAGGTCCTCTGGCACGCGCTGCGCGCGCTCGCGTCACAGGTCGAGGTCGGTTTCGAGGTGGTGGTGGTCGACAATGGCTCGACGGACGGGACGGTGGAGCGCCTCCCCGTCGAGTGGCCGGCGGTGCGCCTCGTGGCGCTGTCGACCAACCATGGCTTCGCCGCCGCGGTGAACGTCGGCATCCGCGAGGCCCGTGCGCCGATCGTCGTCCTCCTGAACAACGACACCGAGGTCGCGCCGCGCTGGCTGGTCAACCTGATCCAGCCGCTCCGCGACGACCCATCCGTCGGCAGCTGTGCCTCCCGTATCCTCGACTTCACCCATCGATCACGAATCGATTCGGCGGGGGATCAGCTCGGCCTCGTCGCATCCCAGATCGGCCATGGTGAGTTGGATGGCCTCTGGTTCGACACCCCCCGGGACGTGCTGTCCGCGTGTGCCGCGGCCGCGGCCTACCGTCGGGATGTGTTGGAGACGATCGGAGGGTTCGATGAGTGGCACTTCGCCTATCTGGAGGACGTCGACGTCGGTATCCGGCTCCAGCTCGCGGGGTATCGATGCCGATACGTTCCCGAGGCGGTGGTCTATCATCACGGGTCGCTGACTGCACGGCGATCGAACGCCTTCCGACTCTTCCTCTTGCTCCGGAACAGCTGGGCGATCTTCGTGCGGTACATGCCCCTCGAGCGGCTCGTCTTCGGGTTCCCGCTGATGCTGCTGGTCCCGTTCGTCGCGGTCGCACGGGAGCGACAATCCCCGATGGTCGCCGTCCGAGCGCTCGGGGCCGTGCTCCGCGCGCTGCCGCGACTCGTACGGGAACGCGCGGTCGCCTCGCGAGCTCGGCGGATCTCCTCCACTCGGTTCCGCTCACTGCTCGCCCATCCGCTGGCGCGCCAACGGCGGTGGCGGTCCGCCGGATGAGATGGCCTCGGTCGGTGCTCGGGGTGGCGCTGATCGCCGTCCTGCTGCGCCTCGTCCTCCTCCTCGGTCGCGGTGACTACGTCGCGTTCGACGAGGGCTGGTATCTCCTCCTCGGACGGTCGGTGTGGACCGGGGAGGGCTACTCGCTCATCGGCACCCCGCACCTCACCCTGTCACCCCTCTTTCCGCTCCTCGCCGGTGGCGTCGGGCGGCTCATCGGTGATTGGCTCTGGGGCGGACGATTGGTCGCCGCGGTGGCCTCCGGGCTGCTCGTGCTCCCCGTCTGGTCGTTGGCCCGACGCTGGTCCGGGGAGCGCACCGCGCTCGCCGTCGCGGCGGTCATCGCAGTGACGCCGTCACTCGCTCCCTTCGTCGCCGCGTATTGGGTGGGTGCGGACCTCTGGGTGGGTGCGGAGCCGTTGCTGCACCTCTTCCTGTACGCCGGCCTCGCGCTCTGGGCGCGCGCCCTCGACACCGAGGGACGGCGCTGGTGGGGGCTCGCAGGTGTCCTGTTGGCGGTGGCATTCCTCGCACGTCCGGAGGCGCTGGGGGTGCTCGGTATCCTCGTGCTCTGGTCAGCCGGCTCGGCGATGCGGAACCGGTCTCGCGCACGGGCGTTCGGGACGGGGCTGCTCCTCGCCGCCTTCGCGGTGACCGCGAGCCCGTACTGGATTCGACTCCACTCGCACACCGGCATATGGCGACTCACCGGACGGGAGGTGGACGCAACATCCGCGATCCGCATGAACGAGGCGCGCTCCCGGTCCGCGGCGAGCGACATCGAACGGATGCTCCTCGTCGACGACGGCTCCTACGAGGCGCGCCTCTACGCGCTCGACCCGAGCGGGCTCCGGATGCATAGCGCGTACTGGGGCGTGGTCGCCAAGGGCGAGTCGGCGGTGTCGACCGCGGTGCCGACGGAGAGCGCCGCCCGAGATGTGCACCCCGATGCGCCCAACGGTGCGGCGCGAGAGCCCGACGCGGCGCCGTCGCTCACGCGTGCTGTCTCGGTGGCGGCCGTCACGATGCTGCCCGTCTGGGCGTGGGTCATCGCGGCGATCGGTCTGCTCGTCACGCTGCGGCGTCCGCGCGCCTCGTCCGAGCGCGGCGCCACCGTGGCGCTGCTCGCGACGAGCGGTACCATCGGTCTCGTCGCCGCCGTCGACGCCAGAACGCAGCTCTTCCTCGTGCCGCTCCTCATCTTCTGGATGGTGCGCGGTATCGAGTGGATCGCGCACGCGATGGAGTCACGTATCAGTGGGCTTCGACCGGGATTTGTGCACCGCGTCACCCTCGCCGCAATCGTTCTTGCCGGTCTCGGTACCCTCGGATGGCAACTCACGATGAGTCGCACCGTCGGGTCACCCCATCACGTGGTCGGTGCGCAGAATCGCGCGGTCGGTGAGGTGCTCGATTCGCTGCTCGACGGTCGCGCGGGACCGGTTGCGAGCTGGCATCCGGCGATCGCCGTCTTCGCCGACCGTGATTGGCGGCCCCTGCCGCTCGCCGGGTTGCCGCAGTCGGTGCGCTACGCGCAGGCCACCGGT
>JBDLRG010000143.1:0-8818 GCA_039800125.1 Actinomycetota bacterium | reverse complement strand
GAGGCCTCGGTGAGTCCGTAGCCCTCCCACACCTTGAGCCCGAAGCGCGTGTGCAGGTCGTGAGCCACCTGCTCGGGCAGTTTGGCGGCGCCGGAAAGGGCGAGGCGTACGCGCGAGAAGGTGTCGACGGGAAGAGTGTCCATCTGGGAGAACGCCGCCCACATGCTCGGGGCGCCGGGAACGACCGTCACGGCGCGCTCCTCGAAGGTCTCGACCGCCGACAGCGGATCGAATCGCTGTACCAGCACCACCGTGGCGCCGCCGTAGAGGGCGGCGGCGAGCATGACGTTGAGACCGAAGATGTGGAACAGGGGCAGCACGCCGAACACGACGTCGCCCTTCTCGATGCGGTTGGCGACGCGCGACTGCTGGATGTTCGCGAGCAGGTTTCCGTGGGTGAGGACGGCCGCCCGCGGTGCACCGGCCGTGCCGCTCGTGAACATGTAGACCGCGTGGTGCGAGGGCTCGACATCGACGACGGGGACCGGTGCATGGACGAGGAGATCCTCGATGGCGAGAGCGCCGGGGAGGTCGTGGCCCTCGGTGGAGACCACGAGCGACACGGACGACCGGGTCGTCTCAGGCAGCTGTCGCCAGACGGCATGGGCAGAGGGTTCGACCACCGCCATCTTCGGCGTCACGCCGAGGAGCTCCTTGTCGATCTCGGGAGCGGGACTCGTCGGATTGAGCGGCGCCACGGCCGCGCCGACACCGAGTGCCGCGAGGTACGACACGACGAAGTAGCGACTGTTGCCGCACAGCAGGGCCACGGTGTCGCCGGCCCCCACACCGCGGGCCGCGAAGGCCCCGCGCAGGGAGGCGACCTGCATCGACAGACTGCCGTAGGTGGTGGGGCGTCCCCTGCTGACGAGGGCCACGTCGCCGTCGGGATGTCCGTCGATGAGCGTGGCCAGATTCATCGCCGTCAGCCGAGCAGGACGATGTTGACGATGGCGGCGACCATGATCGCCGCGATGAGCAGTCCCATGGTGAGGGTGGTCGCCGGGCGCATGGAGGAACCCTAACCAATGCCGCGGATGGTCACGGACGTCGGTTCGGTCCCTCCGGATCCCGGGAAGACGAGCACCGCATCGCCGGGGCCGAGCCCGAGTGCGTCGGCGGCCGAGGACCTGTCGAGCGCAAGGGAGAGCATCCCGTAGGAATCGATGACCGCCCCGACCCCGATGCCCTCGATGGCGGCGAAATGGTCGACGATGCGTGCCGTGCGGATTTCATCGCCGATGACGAGCGTGAGATGGGGACCCATGGCAGAGACGTGCTCGGGTCCGATGTTGAGTTGGCAGTTGCCGTAGGCGTCGACCCACGTCACCTCGCAGCGCAGTCCGTCTCCGCGGGCATGGTCGTGCTCGTCGCTGGCGACGGGCACGAGACCCGGCATCACCCCGGCTGGGTCGACCTCGATGCCGACCTCCTCGAGTTCGCCGCCGTTGCACAGGAAGGCGGCCACCGGACAGAACACGTCGCGGCCGGCGAAGGTGGTGCCGGGTGCCTCCAGATGGAGCGCTGTGTTCGTCAACTCGAAGGCGCGGCTCGCGCCCCCCACCATCGCGGTCGCCGGTGCGAGGAGTCCGTTGTCCGGACCGAGCAGGATGCCGCGGCCCTCGGCGACCTCGACAGCGATCGCCCGTCGCGACGATCCGACACCCGGGTCGACCACGGCCACGACGATTCCCGGCGGCACGTACTGGATCGCCCGGGCGAGGGCCAGCGAACCGGCGCGTACGTCGAAGGGCGTGATGCCGTGGGTGATGTCGGTGACGCGGGCGCGGGGTGCGAGGTCGGCGAGCACGCACTTCATGGCCCCGACGAATTCGTCGGCGAGTCCGTAGTCGGAGAGGAGAGCGACGTGATCGTGCATGCGGAGTCAGTCTGCCCGAGCGATTCGTCCCGAAACGGCGAGGAGGGCCGGTGCCAACCCCCCGACGGCACCGGCCCTCTCGGCGCAACCCTTGTGGGGGCGCGACTCCCGAAGAACGGTGTCCCGTCTTCGGTGACCTGCGTCACAACATACACCTCACGGGGGTGGGCGGCGCAAAGCCGCCCCCGGAGCCTCGGGCGTCAGCGACCCATCTCGGCACTGCGAGCGGCCGCGGCCCGCACCACCTCGTGAATGATTGCACGAAGTCCGCGCTCCTCGAACACGGCCAGTCCGGCCGCGGTGGTGCCGTTCGGCGAGGTCACCCTCTCGCGCAGGACGGCGGCCGAGTCGGGGGAATCGGCGAGAAGGATGCCGGCACCGCGCAGCAGTCCGCGCACGATGGCATCGGCCGTGTCGACGGGCAGACCCTCGGCGACTGCGGCGGCCACCAGCGCCTCGGCGAGCAGGAACACGTAGGCGGGCCCCGAACCGGCCACGGCAGTGAAGGCATCCATCTGCGATTCGGGGATGCGCACGACGAGACCCACGGCGGAGAGCACGGACTCGGCCCACGCCAGGTCGTCCTCGTCGCACGACGCAGAACCGCAGATCGCGCTCACGCCCTCACGCACGAGAGCCGGGGTGTTGGGCATGGCGCGCACCACGCGCGACCCTCCACCGGCCGCTTGCTGGAGGGTCCCCGCAGACAGACCCGCGGCGATCGAGAGGATGCGCGGCACACCGAGCCCGCCGAGACGCGTGCACATGGCCGCGGCATCGCCGGGCTTCACCGCCACCACGGCCCCGTCGGCCGTCACCGGCTCCACCGCCGTGGCCACCCCGTGTCGCGCGGCGAGTTCGCCGCGCTTGCCTTCGTCGAGGTCGACCACCGTGATGCGCGCGGGATCCCATCCCCCG
This sequence comes from Actinomycetota bacterium, assembly GCA_039800125.1. Taxonomy (GTDB): domain Bacteria; phylum Actinomycetota; class Acidimicrobiia; order Acidimicrobiales; family Ilumatobacteraceae; genus UBA2093. The sequence continues at coordinate 6,021 of JBDLRG010000143.1, read as the reverse complement.
GCGACGAGTCCGCCGACGAGTGCGCCACCCATGTTCCCTCCGCCCACGACGACGAGGGTTCCGGGGTTCGCGGACATGGTGCGCAGACTACCGACGGGCGTGCGTCAGCTCGGGAACCGGCTGGCGAAGCCGATGCGAATGGCGACGGGGAACACGCGCTCGACGGTCGCCCAGGTGGTGCCCACGAGGCGGTCGATCTCTGGCTCGCTCACGGCGACGAGCGGCAGATCTCCGCGCAGGTAGACCGCATCCTCCGCCCCGACGGAGAAGTGGCAACCCACCAGGGTGTCGTTGCGGCGCAGCAGGTGCTCCCACAACTCGCGCTCGTTCTCCTCGGGAGCGGGCATGAGGTAGGTCTCGTGGCGCAGCGTGCGCTGTCCGAGGGTGAGCCACAGCGTGATGTAGTCCTTCTCCTCGCCGCGCATGCGCACGTACCAGCGCCGCTCGTCGGCTTCGCCGCGGTCGATGGCGAGGATGGTGTCGTTGTCCCGGCGACACCGCTCCAGCCAGCGGTCGATGTCTGCTTCCAGCCGGCCGAGGTCGTCGGCACCGTACAACTCGCTCACGGGCGGACCGCCCCGAGCGTCGTGGCCGGAGAAGATGCGGGCGGGCCGGGGTTCAGCTGCACTCGACCCGGTCGCGCGCGATGAGATCCTCGTAGGCGCGCCGGAGGCGCGCTCCGGCGAAGCTCCACGTGTAGTTGAGGGCTCGCACTGCCGCGGCCTGCGACATCGTGGCGGCGAGCCCCGGGTCGTCGAGGAGATCGGCGATGTGACGGGCGAACACCTCGGGGCGACGGTCCGGCACGAGGTACCCGGTGCGACCGTGCTCGACGATGGTGAGCAATCCGCCCACCGCACTGGCCACGACGGGAGTGCCGCACGCGGCGGCCTCGAGCGCCACGAGCCCGAAACTCTCCGACCGGCTCGGCACCAGCACCACGTCGGCAGCGCGGTAATAAGTGGAGAGGATGTGGTGGGCCTGGGCGGGCACGAAACGCACCCGACCGGCGAGTCCCAGTTCCTGGACGAGCGCGTCGATGCGGGTCATCTCGGCCTCGCCCTCCGATCCGCTCGCCCCCCCGACCGCGACGAGCACGGCATCGTCGCGTCCCAGTTCGCCGAGCGCGCGCACCGCGACCTCGAGACCCTTGAGCGGCTGGATGCGGCCCACGAAGAGCAGCACCGGGCCGATCCCGAGACCGAGGGCCGCACGGGCGCCACCCCGATCACCGGGAGAGAAGAAGGCGTGCTCCACGCCGGGCGCCACGATCTCGATGCGACCGGGTGGCGTGCCGTAGAGACGCACGAACTGGCGCTCCTCCTCGGTGCAGCTCACGCAGATGGCGTCGGAGCAGCCGATGACCTCGGTCTCCACTTTCTCGCGCAGCGCCGACTCGGGGTCGCCGCCCTCCGCCTTGACCCGCGAGAGCGTGTGGAAGGTGCACACGAGCGGCACGTCGAGGGCGTGCTTGAGGCGGTGACCCACGATGCCGCTCAACCAGTAGTTGGCGTGCACGACGTCGACACCGCCCGAGGCCCGGATGTGCTCCTCGACCCCGCGGGTGAACTCGTCCACGACCTCGATGAGACGGTCCTTCGGAAGGTCGGGCGGGCCGGCCGGGATGTGCACGACGCGGTGGTTCGGCTCGACGAGGACCTCGGCCGGCAGGTCGTCGCGCCAGGCGCGGGTGTAGGTGGTGCAGGCCACGCCGGCATGGGCGAGCGCCGAGGAGAGCTCGCGCACGTACACGTTCATCCCACCTCCGTCCCCCACGCCGGGTTGGGCGAGCGGGGACGTGTGCATCGAGATGACGGCGACGCGGCGCATGGTCATCCCAACCTATCCAGCCGCCCCCTCATTCCCCGGAGGGGACGTCGGGGTCGGCGGCCCCGTCGTTCGCCGCGAGGAAGGTGCGATACACCGACAACAGGCTCGTGCGTTGGTCGGGGCTGAGTGCCGGATCCGCGTTCACCGCCTCGGGTACGGATGTCCGTCGCTGCAAGGGTTCGTCGAGGATTCCCGCCCGTACGTAGAGCGTCTCGGCCGAGATCTCGAGGGCTCGGGCGATCTGCTGGAGGATCTCGGCGGAGGGTCGGCGGATGCCCCGCTCGACCTGGGAGAGATAGGGATTCGACATTCCCGCGGCACGCGCGAGGTCGCGCACGCTCTTCGAGGCCGCCATGCGTTGCTGACGGATGAACGCGCCGACGTCCTGTATGGCCTCGCCCGACCGTGTCACCGCGGTGCGTCCCCGGCGACGGAACCCGCACCGCCCTCGCGCACCCGACGCACGATCTCGGCCGTGAGCGCGTCGATCGACTCGAAGAGTTCATGGCGCCGGCGCGAGCACTCCTTCTCGAACATGCCGAGCGCGGCGTCGAGTTCCGACAGGGCACGGTCCGACAGAGCATCGAGACCGGCGAAGCCGTGTTCGTCGCACAGCTCGTCCAACTGCACCATGAGGGGATGGCCGGACGGCACGTTCGTCTCGCGCGGGGGGCGGGCACTGCCGCCACCGTGTTCCTGACCGAACACCTCGGCGAGCCGCTCGGCGAGCGAGCGGTCCGGTGCGTCGGCCCCCGCGGCGCGGCGACGGCGTTCGTCCTGAACGAGGTCCATGCGGCCCTGGGCCATGCGGCGCACGAAGGACACCGCGTCCTCCTCGGCCTGGAGCGCGAGGCGGCGGGCCCGTACGTCGGCGAGCGTCCCGTCCGTTCCGTCCATCACGCACCTCCCGACACCGGCGGCAGAACCGCCACCTCATCATTGTCGCCCACGGGGTGGTCGGGGGCGACCTCCTCCCCGTTGCACCACACCCTGCTCGCGGCGAGCACGGCGGAGAAAGCGGGCCCATAGCGTTCCTCGGCGGCCCGCAGCACCTCGGCCACCGTCGCACCCGGCACCGTGTCGGCACCCGTGCCGGCCGCCTCGCGGGCCGCGGCGAACATCCTCACGCGCGCCACCGCGCTCCCCCCCTCATGGTCCCCGACGCCCGGCATCCACGGCGGAGATCACCGCGACCGGATCGTCGACTTCGATGACGAGACGGTCGAACTTCTGCCCCTGCACGTGCACCACCACGCACCTCTCCCCGCGACGGATGTTCCAGAAGGTCTTCACTCCGTCCGCGTGGAACGTTCCGGCAACGAACAGATGCGGCAGGTGCGTGCCGGGTGCCTTGATGCCCTTGGGCTCCTCGGCCACCGTCGCATCGGCGTAGATGCGCACGACATCGGCGAGCGGCACCCGGATGCGACCGCGAAGGGAGAACATGGATTCGATCGGCCCTTGTTCCACCACGAGTTCGCCCTCGCGCACTTCGATCCTGGCCATCGCTCAACGTCCCCGCATCCGTGTCACCCCTCGATTATTGCGCCGTCGTCCCGTGCACGAGGGGGCAACGACCGGACCCATGACGGTCGACCGTTAGCCTTGCCCGGATGTCCTCCCCGACCCGCATCCTCATGCTGCGCCACGGCCAGAGCGAGTGGAACGCCGCGGGACGCTGGCAGGGACAGGCCGACATCGACCTCACCGACCTCGGACACGAGCAGGCCCGTCGGGCCGCCGAACGGCTCGGCATGTTCGACGCGGTCATCTCGAGCGACCTGCGGCGGGCCCGGGCCACCGCGGCCATCATCGCCGGCGGCCTCGGCATCGGGCTGCTCGACCCCGATCCCCGTTTCCGCGAGACCGATGTCGGTGAATGGGAGGGTCTCACCCACGACGAGATCGAGAACCGTTGGCCCGGGTGGATCGCCGAGCACCGCCGCCCTGTCGGTTTCGAGCCCGACGCGGACCTCGTTGCCCGGGTCGTCTCCGGCCTCACCGACCTCGCCGACGCCTTCCCGGGCGGGGAGGTGCTGTGCGTGGCCCATGCCGGCGTGATGCGCGTCATGCGCCGTCATCTCGGGGCGCCGGACGTGCGCATCGCCAATCTCGGCGGATGCGAGTTCCGTCTCGTGCCCGGCCGACCCGACACGCTCGGGATCGGCGACGTCGTCGACCTGTTCGAGCACGGACCGGTCGGCGAGGAACTCTGAACCTCCCCATGTTCGCCCGGTTCATCGACGACGACATCGCCGCGCCCGTACGGGCCAACTTCGACGCGCTCGTGTGGGCGCGTCTCGTCACGAATGCCTGCTATCGGTTCACGCCTCCCTTCGTGGCGGTGATCGCCCGCGGGCTCGACGTGTCCCTCGCCGAATTGGGCATCGCCCTGATGATCGGTGAGTTCGCCGGCCTTCTCTCGCCGGTCATCGGTCGACGCATCGACGCCGTGAACCGCCTCGCGGCGATGGCCGCGGGCATGTCGATGATCTTCGTGGCCACGATGTCGGCGGCGGTCTCCACCCACATCGTGTGGTTCGGTGCCTCGGTGTTCGTGCTCAATGCCGGCAAGGTGGTGTCGGACACCGGCCTCGTGGTGTGGATCAACGACCAGGTGCCCTACGAGCGGCGGGGGCGCGTCATCGGTGTCGTGGAGACGTCGTGGGCGCTGGGTCTTTTCATCGGCGTGGCGGCCATGGGTCTCGTCACCGCGATCCTGTCCTGGAGGTTCGGCATGGCACTCGGCGGCCTGGCCATGGCCGTGTCGGGCGCCGTCGTCGTCGCGAAACTCCCCCACCGCGAGGCCCGTGCCCCGGCGGGAAGGCGGGGCGGGGGGCGTTTGCCGACACGCGGCTGGCTGGTGGTGGCGGCGATGTTCTTCCTCATGGGAGCGAGCCAGTGCATCGCCATCACGTTCGGACCCTGGTTCGAGGAGGACTTCGGCTTCGGTGGCGGCGCGATCGTGGCCGTCGTCGTCGCCATCGGCGTGGCCGAATTGTTGGCCTCCTCCACGAGCGCCCGCTGGATGGACGACTGGGGCAAGGAGCGCAGCATCGTGCGCGGCTCGGTGCTCATGGCCGTGACCGCCGGCCTCATGGCGGCCGCCGGCGGCAGTGCCTGGTCGGCGGTGTCGGCCGTCGTCGTGTTCATGCTGGGGTTCGAATTCGCCATCGTCAGCGTGCTTCCGCTGGCGGCGAACATGGTTCCCGGTGCGAGCGGGGCCGGGCTCGGTCTCGCCGTCGGGGCCGGCACGACCGGTCGCGCCGTGTTCAGCGCCGCGGGCACGTGGCTCCTCGACCGAGCGGGCAGTGCCGGGCCGACGCTCGCCGCGCTCGTCCTCTCCCTCGGTGCCGGTGCGCTCGTCGCGCTCTACGCGCGCGGCTCGCGGTAGCCGTTGGTGATCGGCATCCGCCGGTCCTTGCCGAAAGCCTTCTCCGAGATGCGCACTCCCGGTGCCGTCTGGCGGCGCTTGTGCTCGGCCGAGTCGACGAGGCGCGCCACCCGTTCCACCACGGCGGCATCGTGTCCGGCCGCGACGATGTCGGCGACCGACACGTCCTCGTCCACGTAGGCCCGCAGGACCGCGTCGAGCACCTCGTAGGGCGGGAGGCTCTGGTCGTCACGCTGGTCGTGGCGCAGCTCGGCCGAGGGCGGCTTGGCGATCACCGACTCCGGGACGATCTCGCGCCCGGCGCGCTCGTTGATGCGTCGACACAGTTCGAACACCCGCGTCTTGTAGACGTCCTTGATGACCGAGAAGGCACCGGCCGAGTCGCCGTAGATGGTGAAGTAGCCGACGGCCAGCTCGCTCTTGTTGCCCGTGGTGAGCACGAGCCAGCCGAACTTGTTGCTCATCGCCATCAAGGTGGTGCCCCGCACCCGGCTCTGCAGGTTCTCCTCGGCGAGGTCGTGCTCGCGGCCGGCAAAAGAGGGCTCGAGCATGTCGAGAAAGGCGGAGAACGCCGGCTCGATGGGCACGACACGGTGGTCGATGCCGAGATTGGCCGCCAGGGCCGCGGCATCGACGAGCGAGCCCTCGCTCGAGTACCGCGAGGGCATCGCCACGCCGTGCACCCGGTCGGCACCGAGGGCCTGCACGGCGACGGCCGCGACGATCGAGGAGTCGATCCCGCCCGACAGCCCGATGACGACGTCGGTGAAGCCGTTCTTGCGAACGTAATCGCGCGT
>JBDLRG010000142.1:0-3704 GCA_039800125.1 Actinomycetota bacterium | reverse complement strand
CGAGCGCCACCGCGGCAAGGTCGTTCACCGAAGCGAGGATCCGGCCGCCGTCACCCTCGTTGCCGATGAGCGTCGCGGCGACGTCGGCGAACTCGAGCTTGGCCTGCTTGCGCGTCTGGTCCATCGTGGACAACGCGGTGCGGGTCAGGCCCGCGGCGCCGCCCTCGACGGCGAAGAGGCTCACGCCCTTGCCGGTGCGGGCCGCCACGATGATGAGGTTCGCGGTGTGACCGTCGAGCACGAAGCTCTTCGTGCCGGACAACTTCCAGTCCTTGCCGCTGCCCTTGGCCTCCATGGTGATGCCGGCCTCGTCCCAGCGCCCGGAGGGCTCGGTGGTGGCGAGGGTGGCGAGGGTCTCGCCGCTGGCGATGCCGGGGAGGTGCGTCTTCTTGGCGGCCTCATCGCCGGACTCGAGCAGCGCGTTCGCCGCGAGCACGACGCTCGAGAAGTACGGGGCGCACAGCAGCGCGCGACCCATCTCCTCCAGCACCACGCCGAGCTCGATGAAGGAGAATCCCTGGCCGCCGTAGGCCTCGGGGATCGCGAGTCCCTGCAGGGCCATCTCGCCCGCCATCTGCGACCACACCGCGGGATCGAACCCGTTCACGGTCTCCATCTGTTCGCGCACCGCCGTCTCGGCCGACTTCGACTCGAGGAACGAGCGGACCATCTTGCGGAGTTCTTCCTGTTCTTCACTGAAGGCAAAATTCATGGGGCCAGCCTGCCCTCGAGCAGGTGTGACACGCAAATCCGCGTGTGTCCACAGGTGTACACGTGGGCTAGGGTGTCGTCGTGGCCACGGTCGGAATTCGGGAGATGCGCGGATCGCTGGCGGCATGGGTGAGGCGCGCCCAGGCCGGCGAACGGGTCGTCATCACGGTGGACGGCCGGCCCGTGGCCCAGATGGCCCCCCTTACTCCGGACGTGAGCGACACCACCATCGCCGACCTCATCGCCCGTGGACGTGTCATGGCACCCCGCCGGCGCGACGGGTGGATCCCGCCCGATGCCGCACCGGTGCGTCAGGGGTCCCGGCTCGATCGCATCATGAGGGAGGCCCGGGGATGACGGTGGCGCTCGACTCCTCCGCACTCCTCGCCCTCCACGTGGAAGGCGCTGGTCGTCGCATCGTGCTCGACGCCCTCGAGACCGATCCCGTCTGGGTGGCGGCGGCCACCGCACTCGGCGAGGCGGTCGTGGGCGGCACGCGACTCGCGGGGGACGCCGTGCTGGCCCGGGACATCGAGGACGGGATCCGGCGCCTGTGGGACCATCTCCATGTCGTGCCCCTCGACGCCGCGATGCTCGACGAGGCGGCGTCGCTCTGTGCCGATCAGCCCGTGGCCTTCCCCCTCGCGGTGCACCTCGCCGCCGCCGCACGTCTCCCCGCACCGGTCCGCTTCGTCACCTTCGATTCCGCGCAGATTCCGGTCGCCCTGGCGCTCGGTCTCGACGTCGTCTCGGGATGACCTCCCGCCCCGACTGTGGCAACCTTGGAGCCATGGTCGCCGCGCTGCACTGGCAGGACGGGAACGTCGACGTGCACCGTCTCGTCGTGGGCCCCTTCGACAACAATGTCTTCGTCGTGCGGTGCCGGCACACCGGTGACGCGGTCCTCATCGACGCGGCCAACGAGCACGAGAAGCTGCTCGAGTTGAGCACCGCGCTCGGGGTGCGCCGGGTGCTCGAGACCCACGGGCACCACGACCACATCCAGGCGATCCCCGCGATGCGCGAGGCCGGCTACGAGGTAGCGGTGACCCTGGCCGACGCGCCGATGCTCGGGGACATGGGATACGACGTGCTCATCGTGGACGGCGAGGTGATCGAGGTCGGACGCCTGCGTCTCGAGGCCATCCACACGCCGGGGCACACGCCGGGGTCGGTGTCCTTCGCGGTGCACGGCACGCCGTTGTTGTTCACGGGAGACACCCTCTTCCCCGGCGGACCGGGTGCGACGAAATTCGAGGGCGGGGATTTCCCCACCATCATCCGGTCCATCGAGTCCCGCCTCTTCACCTTTCCCGACGACACCGTCGTGCTCCCGGGTCACGGTCTCGACACCGTCCTCTCCGCCGAGAAGCCCCATCTCGACGAGTGGGTCGACCGTGGCTGGTGAGCGACCCGTCGCCGTCCTCGGCGGCATGTCCCCGGACCCGGTGCTGCTGCCCACAGTGAGAGACAACACCGAGATCGCCGCGGACGGTCGACCCCTGCCTGCGGTGCGCGCGGACCTGCGCCGCATCTCGACGTGGCGCAACACGTGGTCGGTGATCTGGCTCTATGGCCAGACCTTCCTCATCATCGCCGCTGCGGTGCGCCTCGATCATCTCGTCTCCTGGGCGGTCGCCTTCCTCCTCATGGGGCGCACCCACGCCCAGTTCCTCTCTCTGATGCATGAAGCGGCGCACCGTCTGCTCTTCCCGAACCGCAGGGCGAACGACCTCGTCGGCGATTGGCTGCTCGGCTATCCGGTCGTGACCAGCACGCCCGCCTATCGCCGCGTGCACATGGCCCACCACCGGGAGGAGTTCGGCCCCGAGGAGCCCGACATCCCGCTCTACGCCCATTATCCGATCGTGCCGGCCAGTCTGCGGCGCAAGTTGATGCGCGACCTCACCGGACGCACCGGTGCGCGACTGTTCCTCGCCCAGGTGCGCGGCTTCCGTTCGCCGGATGCCCGCGTGCGCCGCACCCTCTGGAAGATGGTCCTCGTGCAGGCCGTCATCATCGGTGCATTCACCGCGGCGGGCCGACCGGAATTGTGGCTCTTCCTGTGGGTGGTGCCCTATTTCACGCTGTGGCGGGTCATCAACAGGCTGCGCTCCATTGCCGAGCACGGCGGGATGCGCGCCGACCGGGACCGACGCGTCACCACCCACTCCATCGCTCAGCACCGCCTCGCGCGTTTCTACCTCGTGCCCTACAACATCGGCTTCCACCTGGCCCACCACGTCGACGCGGGCATCCCCTTCCGCAACCTGCCGCGATACCACCGCATGCTGCGCGAGCACGGTTACGTCGACGACACCGTCGAACACGGGTCGTATCGGGACCTCTGGCGCAACCTCGTGACAGTCGGCTGAGCCGATCTCCGCCGACCGGGCTGACCCCAATTAGCACTACGGGGATAGGACTAATCGGCTCATCGCCCTACACTGGGCACTGTGAGCGACCTGTTCCGCATCGAAAATCTTCATGCCCGGCCCGTTGCCGACGATGACCAGGACGTCGACGAGATCCTCCGTGGCGTCGATCTCGCCATTGCGCCCGGCGAGGTGCACGCGATCATGGGCCCGAACGGCTGCGGAAAGTCGACCCTTGCCAGCACCCTCCTCGCCTCCCCCGAGTACGAGGTCACCGAGGGGCGGATGCTGTTCCGCGGCGAGGACATCACCCACTGGCCCACCGACGAGCGTGCCAAGGCCGGCATCTTCCTCGCCTTCCAATACCCCCAGGAGATCGCGGGTGTGTCGGTCATCCAGTTCCTCCGCCAGGCACTCTCGGCGCGCAAGGGAATCGACCTGTCCGTGCTCGAGCTGCGCCTCTCCGCCATGGATTGGATGAAGCGCCTCGGCATGGATTCGTCGTTCGTGGACCGCTACCTCAACGAGGGGTTCTCCGGCGGCGAGAAGAAGCGCAACGAGATCCTGCAGATGGCGCTTCTTGAACCCCGGATGTGCATTCTGGACGAGACCGACTCG
>JBDLRG010000141.1:0-8635 GCA_039800125.1 Actinomycetota bacterium | reverse complement strand
TCTGGGGCAACCACTCGAGCACCCAGTACCCGGACCTCTTCCGCGCCAAGGTCGGTGGTCGCATCGCCGCCGAGGTCGTGAATGATCAGGCCTGGCTGGACGGGGAATACATCCCCACCGTGGCCAAGCGAGGTGCGGCGATCATCAAGGCCCGCGGCTCGTCATCGGCGGCGTCGGCGGCCAACGCCGCCATCGACCACGTCCGCGACTGGGTGCAGGGCACCCCGGCCGGCGACTGGGTGTCGATGGCCGTGCCCTCCGACGGTTCCTACGGCGTTCCCGAGGGCCTCATCTCCTCGTTCCCCTGCACCTGTTCGGGAGGGGAGTGGAGCATCGTCCAGGGTCTCGCTCTCGACGACTACAGCCGCGCCCGCATCGACGCGTCGGTGGCCGAACTGGTCGAGGAGCGCGACGAGGTGACGAAGCTCGGCCTCATCTAGAACGTCGAGGACCCCGCACGCCGGGAACTGGGCACGTCGCGGGTCGCGACGTGGTGCGGGCGGTCACTCGTAGACGGTGGTTCCCCGCACGGCGGCGAAGGCCTCGTCGAGGGGTCCGAACACGCGTTGGGAATCGACGAGTTTCTGCACGTCGCCCGTCACCGTGACATGGCCGCGGATGAACACGTCCTGGGCCCCCATCTGCTCGGTCGCCACGGCGACCGCGGTCTGCCACGACTGTTCGAGACGCACGTCCTCCCGCGGGGCCGGTCCGGGGCCGAACTCCACCGAGCCGTCGCCGACACTGAAGTGGTACACGACGTCGCCCTCCGGTCCACCGGTGACCACTTGGGTGATGCCGAACTCGACGTCGCGTGCCAGGTCCCTGAGAGGGGTGCTGGCCGCCACGCTCTCGTGCACGGCGTCGATCCACTCGAGGCTGAGGTAACGCATGGCCCAAGTCTGCCCGCGGAGCGCGATGGCCGCACCGTGGATGCAAAAAGGGGCCGGGCGCCGAAGCGCCCGGCCCCTTTCGGGAATCCCGATCAGGCCTTGGTGGCGAGCACCGAGGACTGGCGCGAAGAACGCACGATGGAGCCGATGAGCACCACCGCGGCGACGACGGCGATGCCGATGCGCTGACCGTCGTTGTTCTGCGTGGAGATGATGGCGGGCAGCACGAGCAGCGACACCAGGTTCATCACCTTGATGAGCGGGTTGAGGGCCGGACCGGCGGTGTCCTTGAAGGGGTCGCCGACGGTGTCGCCGATGACGGCGGCCTTGTGGGCCTCCGAGCCCTTGCCACCGTGGTGGCCGTCCTCGATGTACTTCTTCGAGTTGTCCCATGCGCCACCGGCGTTGCTCAGGTAGTTGGCCATGAGCTGGCCGGTGAGGATCACCGCGGCGAGGAAGCCGCCGAGGGCCTGCCAGCCGATGCCGAATCCGACGATGACGGGGGTGAGCACCGCCAGCAGGGCCGGGGTGGTCAGCTCGCGCAGCGAGGCCTGCGTGCAGATGTCGATGACCGGGCCGTAGTCCGGCTTCTTCTTGCCCTTCATGATGAGCCCGTCGGCGAACTGACTGCGGACCTCCTGCACCACGACGCCGGCGGTGCGGCCGACGGCGCGGATGGAGAGGGCCGAGAAGAGGAACGGCACCGAGCCGCCGATGAGGAGGCCGATGAAGACCTTCGGGTCGGCGACATTGATGGCGAGCGCGGCCTCCTTGAACACGCCGTCGGCGAGGTTCTCGGCCTTGATGGCCAGTTCCGCTCCGGCGATCTCGATGAACGAGGCGAAGAGGGCCACGGCTGCGATGACCGCGGAGCCGATGGCGAAGCCCTTCGTCACGGCCTTCGTGGTGTTGCCCACCGCGTCGAGACTGACCATGATGCGCTCGGGCTCGCCCTTGAACTCGCCGGACATCTCGGCGATACCCGCCGCATTGTCCGAGACCGGTCCGAAGGTGTCCTCCGAGACGATGACGCCGGTGGTGGCCAGCATGCCCATGCCGGTGAGGGCCACGAGGTACAGCGAGAAGGTGAGGTTGCCCCCGCCGAGCGCCAGAGCCACGCCGATCGAGATGGCGATGGCGATGACCGCGTACACGCTCGACTCGAGGCCGTAGGCGGTGCCGGAGAGCACCACCGTGGCGGGACCGGTCTCGGCGGACTCGGCGATCTCCTTCACCGGCTTGTAGTGGGTGCCGGTGTAGTACTCGGTGAGACGACTCACGAGCTGGGCGAGCACGAGGCCGATGGCCACCGCGCCGAACACGCGCCAGCCGGCGCCCGAGAGCAGTTCGACGCCGTCGGACTGCGTTCCCTTGTCGTTGCCGACGTAGGTCAACGCGAGCGCCAGGGTCCCCGCGAGGGTGAGCGAACCGGCCACGAGGAAGCCGCGGTTGATCGGCTTGAGGGCGTCCGTGTCGCCCTCCTTGGCCTTCACGGCGAACACGCCGGCAATCGAGGCCACCACGCCGATGGCGCGGGCGGCGAGCGGGAACACCAGGCCCATGGCCGGGTTCAGGCCGATGGAGTTGAAGGCCGCCACACCGAGGATGATCGAGGCCACCAGGGTCACCTCGTAGCTCTCGAAGAGGTCCGCGGCCATGCCGGCGCAGTCGCCCACGTTGTCGCCCACGTTGTCGGCGATGGTGGCGGGGTTGCGCGGGTCGTCCTCGGGGATGCCCGCCTCGACCTTGCCCACCAGGTCGGCGCCGACGTCGGCGGCCTTGGTGAAGATTCCGCCGCCGACGCGGAGGAACAGGGCGATGAGCGAACCGCCGAAGCCGAAGCCGACGAGGATCACGCTCGAGGTGTTCTGGAACACCATGATGATGGCGGTGGCGCCGATGAGGCCGAGGCCCACGGTGAACATGCCGGCCACGCCGCCGGTACGGAAGGCCACGGTGAGCGCCTTGGGCATCGAGCCGGTGAGGGCCGCGGCCGCGGTGCGCACGTTGCCCCGGGTGGCCAGCGTCATGCCGATGTAACCGGTGAGGCCGGAGGCCAGACAGCCGAGAAGGAAGGCCACGGTGCGCCAGACGCCCGACTCCAGGAAGGAGAGGGCAGCGGTGTCGTCGGGCTTGACGATCTCGGTCGACGTGACGAACACGATGACGACGAGGGGAACGAGGATCAGCCCGATGGTGCGGAACTGGCGCTTGAGATATGCCCACGCGCCCTCCTGGATCGCGGCGGCGATCTCCTTCATCTTGGCGGAGCCCTCGTCGGCCGCGAGGACCGACTTCATGAGCCAGAAGCCGACCGCGATGGCGACCAGAGCGGCGGCGGCAGAGAGCCACAGCACCGCCCATTCGCCCCCGCGGAGGACGAACTCCTGGTAGCCGCCTTCTGCTGCAAATATTCCTGTCACCGTTGAACTCCCGGCTCTTAGGGGGACCGCCGGATCGGGCGGGTCCCGTGGTGGAACGGGTCAACAGTAGTGAAAACTGACACGCCCCCACGACTTTGCGGAATTGCGCCCGCCGACCCGAACGGCGGTACTTTTTCCTCCACAGCGACGCGCGAGCCGCGCGACCCCGAGGAGATCCGTTCCCATGGCACAGACAGCCACCACGCAGCGCGGGCCGGTCACGGCGACGGCCCCCAAGGCCCCGAAGAAGCGGCCGTTCCTCGTCGATCTCTATTCGACCGCGGTGGGCAAGAAGTACGCCATGGCGATCTCGGGCATCGCGATGATGGGCTTCGTCCTGTTCCACATGATCGGCAACCTGAAGATGTACCAGGGCCGCGATGACCTCAACAATTACGCCCACTTCCTCCAGACGCTCCTCTATCCCCTCGCGCCGAAGGGTGCCGTGCTGTGGATCCTGCGCTCGGGACTCATCGCGATGCTCCTGCTGCACGTTCACGCGGCGTGGTCGCTCACGGTGCTCAACCGCCGGGCCCGACCGGTGCGTTACCAGAGCGCGCGGGACTACCAGATCGCCACCTTCGCCAGCCGCACGATGCGTCTCTCGGGTCTCGTGGTGGCCGCCTTCCTCGTCTGGCACCTCGCCGACCTCACCTTCGGCACCGTGAACGACCACGTCGGCACCATGGTCGATTCGGGTCACGGTGAGAAGGTGAAGGACGTCTACGGCAGCGTGGTGGCATCGTTCGAGCGCACGCCGGTGGCCGTCTTCTACATCGCCGCCAACCTGCTGCTCGGCCTGCACCTCTTCCACGGTGCGTGGAGCCTCTTCCAGTCGATCGGCTGGAACAATCCCCGCTTCAACCGCTGGCGTCGTTCGTTCGCCGCCGGCTTCGCCGGGGTCGTCGTCCTCGGAAACGTCTCGTTCCCCGTCGCCGTCATGGCCGGCATCGTCGGCTGATCCCCCGAAAGGCACCCTCATGAGCCTCACCCAGGACCTCCTCGCCCGGAACACCGTGGCACTCGACTCGAAGATCCCCGCCGGCCCGGTGGCGGACAAGTGGGACACCTACAAGTCCGACATGAAGCTCGTGAACCCGAACAACAAGCGGAAGTTCAAGGTGATCGTCGTCGGGACCGGCCTCGCGGGCGCGTCGGCCGCCGCGACTCTGGCCGAACTCGGCTACCAGGTGGACGCCTTCACCTTCCACGACTCGGCGCGCCGAGCCCACTCGATCGCCGCGCAGGGCGGTATCAACGCCGCCAAGAACTACAAGGGTGACGGCGACAGCATCCACCGACTCTTCTACGACACCGTCAAGGGCGGTGACTTCCGCGCGCGCGAGGCCAACGTGCATCGCCTCGCCCAGGTGAGCGTGGACATCATCGACCAGATGGTCGCCCAGGGCGTGCCGTTCGCCCGCGAATACGGCGGTCTCCTCGACAATCGGTCGTTCGGCGGCGCGCAGGTGAGCCGCACCTTCTACGCCCGCGGCCAGACCGGCCAGCAGCTCCTGCTCGGGGCGTACCAGCAGTTCTCCCGTCAGGTGGGTCTCGGAGGCATCCGCCTCTTCAACCGGACGGAACTCGTCGACGTCGTCGTCATCGACGGCCGCGCCGCGGGCATCGTCGTGCGCGACCTGATGACGGGCGAGGTCTCCTCCCACGCCGCCCACGCCGTGGTGCTCGCCACCGGCGGCTACGGCAACGTGTTCTTCCTGTCGACGAACGCCATGGCCTCGAACGTCACCGCCGCATGGCGCGCGCACCGTCGCGGCGCCCTGTTCGCCAATCCCTGCTACACCCAGATCCACCCCACCTGCATCCCCCAGAGCGACGAGTTCCAGTCGAAGCTCACGCTGATGTCGGAGTCGCTGCGCAACGACGGCCGCGTGTGGGTGCCCTCCCGCGCCGGCGACGATCGCCCGGCGCACCTCATCCCCGAGGCCGAGCGTGATTACTACCTCGAGCGCCTCTATCCCTCGTTCGGAAACCTCGCCCCGCGCGACATCTCGTCGCGCGCCGCCAAGCGCGCGGTCGACCGCGGGCAGGGAGTGGGCCCGAAGAAGAACGGCGTGTACCTCGACTTCTCCGACGCCATCGCCCGCCTCGGGAGAGAGACCGTCGAGGAGCGCTACGGGAACCTGTTCGAGATGTACGAGCGCATCGCGGGGGAGAACCCCTACGAGCAGCCGATGCGCATCTACCCCGCCTCCCACTACACGATGGGCGGCCTGTGGGTGGATTACGAGCTGCAGACGAACATCCCCGGTCTCTACGCGGCCGGTGAGGCCAACTTCTCCGACCACGGCGCGAACCGCCTCGGTGCGTCGGCGCTGATGCAGGGTCTCGCCGACGGCTACTTCGTGCTGCCGTACACGATCGGCAACGGACTCGCCCCCCTGCTCAACAAGCCCATGCCGGGAACGGACCATCCCGAGTTCGCGGCGGCCGAGACGGCGGCCCGCGAGCGGTATGCCGGCTACCTGAGGGTCGGCGGAACCCGCTCGCCGGACTGGTTCCATCGCGAGCTCGGCAAGATCATCTGGGAGAACTGCGGCATGGAGCGCACGAAGGAGGGTCTCGAGAAGGCCCTCAC
The DNA here is from genome assembly GCA_039800125.1 of Actinomycetota bacterium. Taxonomy (GTDB): domain Bacteria; phylum Actinomycetota; class Acidimicrobiia; order Acidimicrobiales; family Ilumatobacteraceae; genus UBA2093. The sequence goes on along the minus strand of JBDLRG010000141.1, from coordinate 2,720 downwards.
GGACCTGCCTGCGCTCTACGAGGAGTTCAGCACCGACCTCAGCGTCACCGGCCCCGGGGATTCACTCAATCAGACGCTCGAGAAGGCCGGCCGGGTGGACGACTTCTTCCAGTTGGGGATGCTCATGTGCCGCGACGCGCTCGACCGCAACGAAAGTTGTGGCGGTCACTTCCGCGCGGAGTACCAGACCGAGGACGGCGAGGCATTGCGCGACGATGACAACTACGCGCACGTCTCGGCGTGGCAGTGGGGTGGCGATCCGATGTCGCCGAACCTCAACGTCGAACCCCTGTCCTTCGAGGCCGTTCATCTCGCGACGAGGAGCTACAAGTGAGCAACACCCTGAAGAATCTGACCTTGCGCATCTGGCGCCAGGCCGGTCCCGCCGACGAGGGTCGCTTCGAGACCCACGTCATCGACGAGATCACCGACGAGGCCTCGTTCCTCGAGATGCTCGACATCCTCAACGAGCGCCTCGTCGGCGCGGGCAAGGAGGCCGTCGTCTTCGACCACGACTGTCGGGAGGGCATCTGCGGAACGTGCTCGCTGATGATCGACGGCCAGGCCCACGGCCCCCAGCGCGGGACGGCCACCTGCCAGTTGCACATGCGCAAGTTCTCGAGTGGCGACACGATAACCATCGAGCCCTGGCGGGCCCGGGCGTTCCCGATCATCAAGGATCTCATGGTGGATCGTTCGGCCTTCGACCGCATCATCGAGTCGGGCGGCTACATCACCGCCGAGACGGGCGGTGCTCCGGACGCGAACCTCATCCCCGTCCCGAAACCCGTCTCCGACGCGGCGATGGACTCGGCCGAGTGCATCGGGTGCGGCGCGTGCGTGGCGGCGTGCCCGAACGGCGCGGCCAACCTGTTCACCGCCGCCAAGATCTCCCACCTCAACCGCCTGCCCCAGGGACAGGCCGAGCGATGGAGCCGGGTCGAGGCCATGGTGCAGACGATGGACCAGCACTTCGGTTCGTGCACCAACCACGGTGAGTGCGAGGCGGCCTGCCCCAAGGAGATCTCCATCGACGTCATCGCGTTGATGAACAAGGACTTCCGCGCGGCCAAGGTGGCGAACCGCAAGGACCTCGCCCGCAACTGACCGGGCTTCCCGACCCCGATGGACCGGGGTGCTCTGACCGGCGGTACTGTCGCTCCATGACGATTCACGAGCCGCCGGCGTCCCTGCCCCGCACCCTCGGTGCCCTGCGCGCCTCGGGCTGGACGAGTCGTCCCGTCAAGGAGGAGATGCGGGCCAACGCCGTCTCTGCCATCGAGGCCGGACGGCCCCTCTTCGAAGGGGTCATGGGCTACGAGGACACCGTCATGCCCCAGTTGGAGAACGCGATCCTCGCGGGGCACGACGTGGTGTTCCTCGGCGAGCGCGGCCAGGCCAAGACCCGCATGATCCGCTCGCTCACCGGCCTGCTCGACGAGTGGATGCCGATCGTCGAGGGCTCCGAGATCAACGACGACCCGTACGCACCGGCCTCCCGCCACGCCCGCGACCTCGTGGCCTCGATGGGTGACGAGACGCCCATCGCCTGGGTGCACCGCGACGACCGATTCGGCGAGAAGCTGGCCACGCCCGACACGTCCATCGCCGACCTCATCGGCGAGGTCGACCCCATCAAGGTGGCCGAGGGCCGTTATCTCTCCGACGAGCTGACGCTGCACTACGGCCTCGTGCCGCGCACGAACCGGGGCATCTTCGCCATCAACGAATTGCCCGACCTCGCCGAGCGCATCCAGGTGGGTCTGCTCAACGTGCTGGAGGAGCGCGACGTGCAGATCCGCGGCCACCGGGTGCGTCTGCCCCTCGACGTGCTGCTCGTGGCGTCGGCCAACCCCGAGGACTACACGAACCGCGGTCGTATCATCACCCCGCTCAAGGACCGCTTCGGCAGCCAGATCCGCACCCACTATCCGCTGCGCATCTCCACCGAGATCGCCATCATGCGCCAGGAGGCGCGCCCCGCCTCGATCGGTGACGTCGTCGTGGAGATGCCGGCCTTCATGGAGGAGATCATCGCCACCTTCTCCCACCTCGCCCGCTCGAGTGCCAACGTCAATCAGCGCAGTGGAGTGAGCGTGCGTCTCTCGGTCAGCAACTTCGAGATCCTGTCGGCCAACGCGGTGCGGCGCGGACTCCGGTCGGGAGAGCGCGCGGTGGCGCCTCGGGTGTGCGACCTCGACGCGTTGGCGTCCTCCACCTCGGGCAAGGTCGAGATCGAGGCGCTCGAGGAGGGACGCGAGTCCGCCATCCTGCAACAACTCATCTCGGCCTCCGTTCTCACCGTGTTCCGCGAGCGCGTCCCCGGTCAGACGATGAAGGACGTCGTCGCCGCGTTCGACGAGGGTCTCGTCGCCGCCGTCGGTGAGGACGTGCCCACGGCGGACCTCGTCGCCCTCGCCTCGTCGGTGCCCGGGCTGGCCGATCCGGTCTCGGCGCTGTGCGGGGGACCGGCGTCGCCTCCGGTCACGGCGAGCGCGGTCGAGTTCATCCTCGAGGGCCTGCACCTGTCGCGCCGACTCAACAAGGACGCCACCGGACCCGGGAGTTCGTCCTACTCGTCGCGTCTCTGACGCGGTGGGCGTCGTCGCCCCGATTCGTCGGGTCGGGTCAGAGCACGAAGGGCGAGCGCGTCCACAACTCGCCCGTGTCGTTGCGGGCGGCGTTGGTCGCCTCGCCCGACAGCGTCACCACCTCGATGG
>JBDLRG010000140.1:0-19342 GCA_039800125.1 Actinomycetota bacterium | reverse complement strand
CCAGTTCGCGCATGGCCCCCTTCTTGCCCCCCTTGCCCGAGGCGAGGGCCCCCATGCGCTTCATCATCTTCTGCATCTCGGTGAACTGCTTGAGGAGACGATTGACGTCGCTGACCTGGGTGCCGCTGCCCTTGGCGATGCGGGTGCGACGGCTGCCGTTGATGACGGAGGGGTCGCGGCGCTCCTCCGCGGTCATCGACCGGATGATCGCTTCGGTCGTCTTCAGCACGTCGTCGCCGATGCCTGCGTTCTTCAGGTCCTTCGGGACGCCGGGCAGCATCCCGAGGACACCGGAGAGCGGACCCATCTTCTTGACCTGCTGCAACTGGTCGAGGAAATCGTCGAGCGTGAACTGCCCCTCCATGAGGCGGGCGGCGGCCTCCTCGGCCTTGTCCTTCTCGAAGGCCTGCTCGGCCTGCTCGATGAGCGTCAGAACGTCGCCCATGCCGAGGATCCGACCCGCCATGCGGTCGGGATGGAACTGCTCGAAGGCGTCGATGCGCTCCCCCGTCGCGGCGAAGGCGACGGGCCGGCCGATGACCGACTTCACCGAGAGGGCGGCCCCTCCGCGGGCATCACCGTCGAGCTTGGAGAGGATGATGCCGTCCACGTCCAGCCGCGCGTGGAAGGCCTCGGCCACACCCACGGCATCCTGGCCCGTCATCGCGTCGACGACGAGGAAGGTGTAATCGGGTGACACCGCGCGCGAGATGTCGGCCACCTGGCGCATCATCTCCTCGTCCACCGAGAGGCGACCAGCGGTGTCGACGATGAGGACGTCCTTGCCGAGACGCTTGGCCTCCTTGAGTCCCTTCTTCGCGGTGGAGACGGGGTCGCCCGGCTCGCTGAAGACCGGCACCCCGACCTGGGCGCCGAGGGTGCGCAACTGCTCGACGGCGGCGGGACGCTGCAGGTCGGCTCCGACGAGGAGCGGCTGGCGGCCCTGCGCGCGGAACCACCGGGCGAGTTTCGCCGCGCTCGTGGTCTTGCCCGAGCCCTGCAGACCCGCCATGAGCACGACCGTGGGCGGTGAGGATGCATAGGTGATGCGCAGGGTCTCGCCGCCGAGCATGGCGACGAGTTCGGCGTTGACGATCTTGACGATCTGTTGTCCCGGATCGATCAGCTCGGACAGTCGCGCCCCCACCGCCGCCTCGCGGATGCGGCCCACCACGTCGCGGACCACCGACACGCTCACGTCGGCGTCGAGCAGGGCCGTGCGGATCTCGGCGAGCACCTCGTCGACATCGGCCTCGGTGAGCCGTCCCCGGCCGCGCACGCGGCCGAGGATGCCCTGGAGGCGGTCGCTCAGTGAATCGAACATGCGACGGCGAGGCTAGCGGGAGCCCTCCGGCCGCCCCGTCGCGGCGGCGTCAGCCGACGGTGACGCCGATGACGACGTCGTTGTCGACGACGAGGTTGACACGGTTCTCCACCCAGTCGGCGGTGAGCGGGAACTTCTCCCCGTCGCGCTCGGCGACCCGCACGATCCAGCCGTTGGCCTCGGCGTTGGCGACGGCGTCCTCCTCCGAGAGGCCCACGAGCGTTGCGGCGGTCTTCTCGTCGATGAGCGGCGGGGGCGCGGGCACGTCGGTCGAGTCCGTGGGACCGGGCAGCGTCGTGTCGGTGGGATCGGCGAATCCGAGGTACTCGTCGACGATGGCGTACACACTGCCGACGTCGCCGTCGGCGTTCGTGTAGATGTAGGCGGGAAGGAGCATGACCCGTCCGTCCTCCAGCCATGCGGCCATCAATCCGAGGCGTGCGCCGGTGATCTCCACCACCACGGGTTCCATCGGCTCGACGGGTTCGATCGGCATCGGCTCGATCGGCTTCTCGTCGGGTGCCGGAACGTCGTCGCCATCCGATCCGGGCGAGGAACCCGAGCCCGATCCCTCCGAGGGATCCACCGGCTCGCCCTCCCCGACAACGGACTCCTTCGTCAGGGCGCCCGAGATGTCGGCGATGTCGGCGCCTCCCTCCAGATCCTCGGCGCGGGCGGCGAACATCCAGGTGGCGAGACGATCCACGGCGGCGGCGGTGTCGGCGAGCGGATAGGAGCCGTTCGACCGGAACGTGGCGAAGGTTCCGCTGGCATTGGTCACCTCGGCGTCCTCACCGAAGGACATCCACCACATGTACGAGCTCTCGAGACCTCCGACGAGACGGATGGCCTGCACCCAGGCTCCCCATTCGTCGACCGTCGCCGACAGCCTCCACTCGGAGGGGTCCTCGCCCCCGGCCTCGAGGAGATCACGCATCGCGGCCTCGGCCTCGGCGACGCTCGGCAGGTTCTCCGGCTTCTTCGGCTCGGGAATGTCCGCGCACGGGGTGGACACACCGGAGTCGTCGGGGCTCGCGTTCTCGAGGCCGGGCTCGACGCATCCGGGCGTCACGGTGCGCGTGAGCGCCTCGGAGGTGTAGGACCACCACACCTCTGAATCGGAGACGTACATGTTCATACCGCTCCATGTCTCGGGATCGAGGCCGATGGTCCAGTTCGCCCGGTCCTCCTTGTTGGCCACCGGCTCGCCTTCGACACCGAAGTGGCGAGCCAGGTCGGCGAGACGGTTCTTGGAGGTGGACAACGACGGCGCCGACACCTTCCACGCCCGTGCCGCGTCGCCGAGATCGGGCAGGTCGCCCACGACCTCGTACTCCATGTACGGAGCCCACATCACGTCGGCGGACTCGTTGGCACCGGCGGCGAGCTTGCTCGCATCGCGACCGGTGCGGGCGAGTGTCAGGGCCTCGAGCCCGGACCCGCAGGCGGAGAGGAGCAGGGTCCCTGCTCCGAGGAGGACGAGGGGGGCACGGAATCGCAGCATGAGGGGTCTCCTTGTCGGCGGTGGTGTCGGGTCCGGGTGCGGGCCCACCAGTCTGACGCTCCCCGGGGGTCGGATGGTTCCCCCCGTCACCCGAAGAGTGCCGCCACGTAATCGGCCGGATCGAAGGGGGCGAGGTCGGCCGCTCCCTCGCCGAGACCCACGAGCTTGACCGGGATACCGAGCCCCGTCTCGATGGCGAACACGATCCCACCCTTGGCCGAGCCGTCGAGCTTGGTGAGCACCACCCCGGTGAGGGAGGTGGCGGCGGCGAACTCTCGGGCCTGGCTGAGTCCGTTCTGTCCGGTGGTGGCGTCCACCACGAGCAGCACCTCGGTGACGCGGCCGGGGGCCTTGTCGGCGACCCGACGCACCTTGGCCAGTTCGTCCATGAGGTTCTTCTTGTTCTGCAGGCGTCCCGCGGTGTCGGCGAGCACCAGGTCCGCACCGCGGGCAGCCGCACTCGCGATCGCGTCGAAGACCACGGACGCCGGATCACCGCCCTCGGCGCCGCGCACGAAGGATGCCCCCGAACGTCCCGCCCACACCTCGAGTTGTTCCGCGGCGGCGGCGCGGAAGGTGTCCCCGGCGGCGAGCACCACCGACCGACCGGACGCCACCTGCTGGACCGCCACCTTGCCGATGGTGGTGGTCTTGCCCACCCCGTTCACGCCCACGAACATCCACGTCGTGGGCTTCTCGTCGGCGAAGGACAGGGCACGGTCGGCGTCGCTCAATGCGTCGGTCATCGATGCACGCAACGCGACGATGACGTCGTCGGCCGTGCGCAGGTCTCCGGATGCCACCTGCTCGCGCAGCGGAGCCAGCAGTGCCCGTGCCAGTTCGGCACCGATGTCGGCCCGCAGGAGCATCTCCTCGAGTTCCTCCCACGTGTCGTCATCGAGGCGCGCCCGAGCACGCACGGCGGAGAAAGCCGAGGCGAAGACCGACCTCGTGCGTTCCGTGCGCGCGACGAGGTCCGGCTTCGCGGAGGTTCGCTCACCCGACACGGTGGCCACCACCTGCGTCGACGTGGGAGCCGCGGGGAGCGACGCGCCGGAGCGGCGCGCGAGCACGGCCCGACGCCCGTACCACGCGACGACGAGCAGCAGGATCGTGAGGATGAGGACGAGGCCGAGCCTCACGTCGCGCTCTCCTCCGCCGGCCGCTCCGTGACGATCCGTGAGGATCCTCCCGGCTGCATCGTCACACCGATGAGACAGTCAGCGGCCTCCATCGTGCGCTTCTGGTGGCTGACGATGATGAGCTGGGCCGAACGACGGAACTCGGCGACGAGCGAGAGGAACCGGTGCAGGTTCACGTCGTCGAGGGCGGCCTCGACCTCGTCCATGACGTAGAACGGCGACGGCCGGCTGCGGAACACGGCGAACAGGTAGGCGACGGCGGTGAGCGAACGCTCGCCGCCCGACAGAAGGGAGAGCTTCTTGAAGGTCTTGCCCGGTGGCTGGGCCTCCACGTCGATGCCGGTGTTGAGCATGTCCTTCGGGTCCGTGAGCACCAGCCGACCCTTGCCTCCGGGGAACAGCATGGCGAACAACTCGGTGAAGTTCCGGGCCACGTCCTGGAACGCATCGGCGAACACCGAACGGATCTCCTCGTCGACCGCGGCGATGACCTGGGCGAGTTCGCGCCGCGAACTTCGTACGTCGTTGAGCTGCTCCTCGTAGAACGCCAGTCTCTCCTGGAGCTCGGTGAACTCCTGCAGGGCGAGCGGGTTGATCGGACCCATCAGGCGGATCTCCCGTTCCAGCTCGCGGGCGCGGTCGGCATGGGTCTTGCCCTCGGGAACCTCGGGTTGCGGTGCGGCCTCGGCCGTCTCGGGCTCGACCTCGAGCTCGCGCCGCACCGACTCCGCGGCGGACTCGAGGCGCGTTCGCGACTCCGTCTCCTCGAGCTCGATGCGGCGCTGGCGCTCGCGCAGGACGTCGAGTTCGCGCTCGGCTTCCTGTCGGGACCGACGGGCGGTGTCGAGGCGGGCCAGCACCGCCCGGGTCTCGTCGCTCTGACGGGTGCGCTGCTCCCGGATCTCGTCGTGGCGGGAATCGAGCCTGGTTCGACGCTCGCCCACGACGTCGGCGAGACGCTGCAGCACGACGAGCGAGGCCTCGATGCGGCCGCGTCGCTCGGCGGCGTCACGACGGGCGTCGCCGTCGGCGAGCAGACGGGTCTCGGTCTCCGCGAGTCTCTGACGAAGAATGCTGTCGCGCTCGGCGAGCCCGGCGAGGCGCACCTCGAGGTCGCGACGGCGCATGGCCAGGTGGCTGGCCCGGGATTCGATCGCCGCCTGGGCATCGGAACGGGCGCGGGCCGCCTCGGCCTCGGCACGCTCGGACTCCTCCAGTGCGGGAAGGATGGCCCCCAGTTCGGCGACGCGGGCCTGATGCGCGGAGAGCCGCGCACGCACGGTGTCGAGACCGGACTCGAGCACGGAGACCTCGGCGAGGTGCGTGCGTCGGTCGGCATTCCCCGAGGCGAGGCTCGCCGTCGCGGACTCGAGGGAACCGAGTGCCGCGTCCAGTTCCGACTGGAGGCGCTCGACCTCGGCACGCGCACGGGACGTCTCCTCCCAGTGGCCCGCCGATGCCGACGACGCGGCCGACAGCGCCGCGTCCGCGTCGTCCTTCTCGCGGCGCGCCGCCTCCAGGCGCTGGGCCGAACCGGCTTCGTCGGCGACCCCGAGTCTCCAGCCCGACGGGGACAGCCTGTCCCCCGCCCTCGTCACCACGACCGCCTCGGGATGTTCCTCGACGATCCCGATGGCATCGACGATGTCGTCGGTGCACCCGACGTGGGCGATGAGTGCATCGAGCAGCACGTCGAGTCCCGCCGGTGCACCATCGGCCGGTCTCACGTGGGCGCGGACCGAATCCACGCCGCCAGGGATCCATGAGCCCCCGCCGACGGAACGACCGAGGATGAGCACGGCACCGGTGTTGCCCGAGGATCGCAGGGCCTCCACGGCGCGACGGGCGGCGGTCGGGTCGGAGACGACGACGGCAGACAGCGACTCCCCGAGTGCGGCCGTGACGGCCGCATCCCAACCCTCGTCCACGGTGAGCACGTCCACGAGCGCACCGACCACGCCGGTCACCTGGGCCAGCGCACGGGCTCCGACGCGCGCACGTCCCGCGGCGGCCGCGGTCTCGATCGCCTCGAGTCGCGCGGTGGCGCGGGCGGCGCGGCGTTCGGCCGCGGCGGTCTCCTCGCGCAGCACGTCCACGTCGGCTTCGAGCCCGTCACGGGCGTCGCGCGCGGCGCGCAATCCGCTGCGCAACAGACCGACCGACTCCTCGGTGGTCGCAATGCCCGCGCGGAGCCCGGCGAGCACGTCGACGAGGCTCTCTGCCGCGGCGCGCGCGCTCTCGAGCGATGCCGCGAGGGACCGGGCCTCGCCCTCGGAGGACTCCACCGAGTTGCGCAGCGTGCGCAGCTCACCGCGAACCTCGGCCGCGGCGCTGGCGGCCTCGGTCCCGTCCACCACGTGGAAGAGACCGGCTCCGTCGCGTTCGGCCTCGAACGCGGCCTCCTCGGTCGTCAGGGTCTCCTGTTCGGCTGTGGCGATGGCGATGTTGCGCACCACGTCCTCGAGGTCCTCGCGCATGCGCGCCGCATCGGCCTCGAGTGCCGCCACCACGTCCTCGGCGACGAGCTGACCGTGGTCCCGCTCCATCGACCGCCGGCGTTCGGCGACGATCCCCGCGATGCCCCGGGCGCGCTCCCGCAACTGTTCGACGCGCATGGCCGCATCGTTGAGACCCGAATCACCGCGCGCCGTCATCTCGGCCTCCGCCGAGAGGACCTCGGTGTCGAGCGCGGCGAGTCGGCCTCGCAATGCCTTCTCCGTTCCCTCGAGGGTCACGCGTTCACCGGCGAGGGCACCGAGTCGTCCCCGCAGCGACGACACCTCGCTGCCGGCGAGGAAGAGGCGCAGGGCGCGCAGCTCCGCCGCGACTGCGTCATGCTTGCGTGCGGCTTCCGCCTGACGCTCCAGAGGACGAAGCTGTCGGCGGATCTCGCGCAGGGTGTCCTGCACCCGCAGGAGTGCCGTCTCGGTGGCCTCCAACTTGCGCTCGGCGCTCTCCTTGCGCTTGCGGAACCTGAGGACACCGGCGGCCTCCTCGATGATCTCGCGACGCTCCTCCGGACGGGCCGTGAGGACGGCGTCGATCTGGCCCTGGCTGATGATGACGTGCTGCTGACGTCCCACCCCGGCGTCCGACAGGAGATCCTGGACGTCGCGCAGGCGGCAATCGACGCCGTTGATCGCGTACTCGCTCTCGCCGGTTCGGAACAGGGTGCGGGAGATGGTGATCTCGGTGAAGTCGAGGGGCAGCACGCCGCCGGAGTTGTCGAGGGTCAGGGACACCTCGGCGCGTCCGAGGGCCGACCTCTTGGTCGACCCGTTGAAGATGACGTCCTCCATCTTTTGACCCCGGATCGCGCGGGGGGCCTGGGCACCGAGCACCCAGGCCACGGCGTCGACGACATTCGACTTCCCGGATCCGTTCGGTCCGACGACGACGGTCACACCGGGCTCCAGTTCGAGCACGGTGGAGTCGGCGAAGGACTTGAAGCCCTTGAGGGTGAGCGACTTCAGAAACACGGCGTCCCCGAGAGTAACGGACGTCCCGACGGGGCGTCCCATGCGTTCAGGTCTGGCAGTGCGGGCACCAGTGCGAGGAGCGACCGGCCACGACGGATCGCATCACCGGACCTTTTCCACAGGTGAGGCAGGGCTCGCCCGTGCGCGCGTAGACGCGGTGGGCTTCCTGGTAGCGACCGGCCTCGCCGTCGATACCCGTGTACTGGGTGTCCGCGAGCGTGGAACCCCCGGCCGCCACGGCCCGCTCGAGGACCTCCACGGTGATGCGGGCGAGAGCGTCCACCTCGCGGTGCGAGACCGCCCGCGCCGGACGCGTGGGTGCGATCCGACAGCGGTGCAGGATCTCGTCGGCATAGATGTTCCCCACCCCGGCGATGACCCCCTGGTCGAGCAGCACCGCCTTGACGGCGCGCGCGGTGCCGGCGAGATGCTCCCCGAGCCGCATCCGGTCGACGCCGTGGAGGAGTGGGTCGGGGCCCAGCCGGGCGACCTCGGGTAGCACCGCCGCGCGCTCCGAGGCGTCGTAGACGACCACCTCACCGAACGTGCGGGGATCGACGAATCGCAGTTCCGTCGGACTCCCGGCGTCGTCGGCGCCGTCGGCGAGGACGAGCACGACGTGGGTGTGGGCCGGGCGGGACACCGAGGGTGCGGCCACCAGCAGTCGTCCGCTCATGCGCAGGTGCACCGCCATCTCCCCGCCGTTGTCGAGGGGGAAGAGGAGCCACTTGCCGAGGCGATTCGCCCCGACGATGCGCGCGCCCGTCAACCCCGCCACGACCGGGCCCGGTCCCGTGCGCCGCACGGACCGTTCTCGTCCGACGTGCACCGAGAGGATGCGCCGGTCGAGCGCGCGGGCGGCCACACCGCGGCGGACAGTCTCCACCTCGGGCAGTTCGGGCACTCAGTCCCCCGACCCGGCGTCGAGGACCTCGACCGCCCGGGCGGCGGCGGCCTGCTCCGCGGCCTTCTTGGTGGTGCCGGTCCCCCGGCCCACGGCGCGACCTCCGACGAGCACGACCACGTCGAAGACCCTCTCGTGGTCGGGTCCCGTGGCGGTCCACTCGTAGCGCGGGTGACCGGATCCCCGTTGTTCGCAGATCTCCTTGAGTGCGGTCTTGGCGTCGAAGAGATGGAGGTGCGGGATGGCCTCATCGATGGCGGGGATGAACAACCGCCTGAGGAAGGCACGTGAGGCCTCGGGTCCCCCGTCGAGGTGGATGGCCCCGACGACCGCCTCGAACGCATCCGAGAGGATGGACGACTTGTCCCGACCACCGGCGGCGTCCTCACCCTTGCCGAGGAGCAACGCCGATCCCAGGTCGAGTCCGCGTGCCATGTCGGCGAGGGCGGCGGCGTTCACCACGGCACGCCGGATCTCGGAGAGCCGCCCCTCGGGCTCGTCGGAGAGACGCTCGTAGGCGATCTCGGCCACTGCCCAGCCGAGCACGGCGTCACCGAGGAACTCGAGTCGTTCGTTGCTCGTGTCACTGTCGTTCTCCGCGCCCCACGATCGGTGCACGAGGGCGAGCCGCAGCAGACCCGGGTCGGTGAAGTCGTGACCCAGGCGCCGGGCACAGGCGACCACGATCTCGTCGCGGAGGGGAAGGAGCGCATCCGCCATGCGGGGCCGAACGGATCAGCCGTGGGCGCGCACGACGTAGTCGACCGCGTCTGCCACGGTGACGAGGTCCTTGAGGTCGTCGTCGTCGAACTGGAAGCCCGCGAGCGTCGCCGAGAACTCCTGCTCGAGTGCGTCGACCAGTTCGATGAGCGCGATCGAATCCGCTCCGAGGTCGTCGACGAACGAGTTCGACTCCCTCACCGTCGATGCGTCGATCTCGAGGATCTCGGCGAGGTGTCGGGCCACGGTCGCGAAGACCTCCGTCCTGTCGATGGATGCCATGGTCAATCTCCCTGTTCCCCGGCGACGGCGGCGCGGATCGCCCCCACCATGTCGGTCTCGACCATCTCGCGCGCGCAGCGGATGCCGTTGAGCATGGCGCGGGCGCTGCTGGATCCGTGGGAGATGATGCACACTCCGTCCACGCCGAGCAGGATCGCGCCGCCGTACGTGTCGGGATCCAGGGTCTCGTAGAGCGGGAGCAGGGCGGGCATGAGGGCGTTGGCGGCATCGGCGTACTCGGGCTGCCCGAACGCGGAGAAGAGCGCCTTGACGACCGTCTTGAGGCTGCCCTCGAGGGTCTTGAGCACGACGTTCCCGGTGAAGCCGTCGGTGACCACCACGTCGACGTCGCCCGTCATCAGGTCGCGACCCTCGACATTGCCGATGAAGTTGATGCCGCGGGCCGCCGACAGGAGTTCCCATGCCTCCTTGCGCAACGAGTCGCCCTTGCCCGGCTCCTCGCCGATCGAGAGCAGACCCACCCGCGGGTTCCGCACTCCGAACCGTTTGCGCGAGTACACCGACCCCATGACGGCGAACTGCACGAGCCACTCGGCCTGCACCTCGGCGTTGGCCCCGGCGTCCAGCAGCACCGTGGGCGTTCCGCCCGGGACCGGAACGGGGGTGGCGATGGCGGGACGGGCGACACCGGAGATGCGACCCATGCGCAGGAGCGCACTCGCCATCGTGGCGCCGGTGTTGCCGGCCGAGATCATGGCCGATGCCGTTCCGTCACGGACGGCCTCGGCGGCGCGCACGAGCGTGGAATCACGCTTCTGCCGAACGGACTTCGCCGGATCCTCGTCCATGCCGATCACCTCGGAGGCACGGATGACCGGGAGGTCGCCGGTTCCCTCGAGACCCTCGGGTCCGACGAGCACGACGGGGATGCCATCGGCGACGGCCTGCAGGGCGCCCGCGAGGATCTCGCCGGGGGCCTTGTCGCCGCCCATGGCGTCGACGGCGACGGGAAGCATGGTCATCGGACCGGGACGGCGCGACTCAGTCGACGTCGACGGCGACGCGACCCTTGTACCAACCGCACGTTCCGCACACGGTGTGGGGGGTCTTGGCGGCACGGCAACGCGGGCAGGTGCTGCGTGCGGGCAGACCCAGTCTCCAGTTGGAGGCGCGACGCATCCGGGTCTTGGATTTCGACTTCTTCTTCTTGGGAACGGCCACGGTGGTCTCCCTGTTCGAGCGGCTCGGGGCCCCGTGCGGGGCTCTGAGATGTTAGCCCCGGGCCCGGGCCGCGCCACCGGGCCGAACGGTCAGCCGCCCTCGGGCAGGCGCCCGCGCATGTCCTCGAGAGCGGACCAGCGGGCATCGGGAGGGGCGGGATCGCACCCGCACTCCCCTTCGGCGAGATCACGCCCGCACAGGGCACAGATACCCGGACATTCCGCGCGGCACAGGGGTCCGGCGGGAACCGCGAGGAGGAGCCCCTCGCGCACCATCGGCAAGAGGTCGATCTGGTCGCCCTCGATGCGCCAGGCATCGGGATCCTCGAGCGTGGTCTGCCACAGTTCGTCGAAGTTGCACTCGAGCGGACCGTCGAGGGGAACGAGGCAGCGACGGCATTCCCCGCGCCAGCCGGCGCGGGCCGTCCCGTGCACGGTGATGCCGTTGGTGAGGGAGTCGAGCACGAGCGCAACCTCCACGGTCGCCCCCGTCACGCGCGGGTCGTCGAAGACGAGGTCCTCGACGGCCACGCTCGCGAGGACCTCCTTCGTGGTCCCCGGGTGGCGCAGGAGCTCGACGACGTTGACGAGCAGCGGCGTCGCCATCGGCTCAGAAACGGTCCTGGTCGAAGAACCCGCCGGCCGGCTCGCCACCCGTGTCGCGCTGCAGTTCGACGGGTTCGTCGTCGACGGGACGCTCGTTGTTCACCCCGACCGAGAGGCGTTGGCGACCCTTGGCCACCTGGCGCTGCAGCCGGTCGAGGAGGATCTCGAAACTGCCGAGGCGCTGGTCGAGGAAATCCTCTGTCTCATTGCGCAGGCGACGCGCCTCCTCGTCGGCGGCGTCGATGACCTGGCGCGCTCGGGACTCGGCTGACCGCACCACCTCGGTGCGCTGCACCATGCGCTCGGCCTGCTGGCGCGCGGCGCCGAGAAGTTCGTCGGCCTCGCGCTTGGTCTTCTCGAGGAACTCACCGCGTTCTTTGAGCATCCATCGGGCCTGCTTGATCTCCTCGGGGATGCGCATGAGTGCATCCTCGAGGAGTTCGATCATCTCGTCGCGGTCGATGCGCGGCGTGCTCGACAACGGCATCGTCGGAGCCGTCGCCACGAGGTCGATGATGCGCCGCAGGATCATCTCGGTCTCCCCGAGGCGGGGCTGGACGGGCACTCGTTGGGGATAGGACTCGTCGTCCTCGAAGTCGTCGTCGTAGTCGTCGTCGTATCTCATCGGGCACTCCGTGGAGGGAACTGGGCGGCCAGCAGGCTCACCGTGGCGGACGGAATCATCGAGGAGACATCGCCGCCGTGCTGGGCGATGTCGCGGATGAAGCGACTGGAGATGTGGCTGTAGTCGGCCCGGCAGGGCACGTACACCGTGGGCACCCCGCCCACGGCCAGGTTCGTGTGGGCCATCTGCTGCTCCACCTCGAAGTCGCCCGTGTTGCGCAGTCCCTTGACGATCGCCGCGACCCCCGCAGAGCGGGCCGCCTCCACGGCCAGACCGGGGAACGGCTCGACGCTCACCCGACCGAGGTGGGCGCAGGCCGCGCGGGCGATGTCCACCCGCAAGGAGGTTCCGAGGACCCCCGAGGGCTTGTCCGGGTTGTGCATCACCGCCACGACCACGCCGTCGAAGAGATGGAGAGCCTGCTCCACCACGTCGAGGTGGCCCAGGTGGAAGGGATCGAAGCTTCCCGGATAAAGGACGGTTCCCATGCGGGAATCAGGGTACCCGCCGCGTCACGCGGGGGCGGACGCTCGGGCCTGGCGCTCCAGGAACGTGACGACGGTGCGTCCGTAGCGCTTCTCCCGCACCGTGTCCCAACCCGGCAGGTCCCCCGGGGACCTGTCGGATTCGAGAACGACGAAGGATGCGCGGGCACCTTCGAGCAGGCCCGGCCAGTCGGTGAACCCGTAGGGGGGATCGGCGATGAGGAGGTCGAACTCGCCCTTGTCCCCCGTGCGCGAGAGGGCGTCTCCCGCCACGACCGTGCAGCGCTCGGAGATGCCGAGTGAGTCGATGTTGTCGCGGAGCGTGGCGAGGGCGGCCCGGTCGGTCTCCACGAACGTGCAATGGGAGGCACCCCGCGACAGGGCCTCGATACCCATGGCACCGCTTCCCGCGCACAGGTCGAGCACGCGCGCATCCTCGACCACCCCGAGGCTCCCGAGCGCATTGAACACGGCCTCGCGGACCTTGTCGGTGGTGGGTCGCGTCGTCTCGTTGTCGGGACCCGAGATCCTTCGCCCCCTCAGAGAACCCGCGACGACCCGCACGCGGGCAGACTAGGGGGATGCGGGGACCTGCCGACACCATCGTGTGCGTGGACTGCGGGGGAACCGCGCATCTCGTCACCGCGGCGCGCGAGGACGGCGCATGGTTCGCGGGCGACATCGTCACCTACCGATGCTCGGATTGCCGCGACCGCTGGGACCTCGAGCTCTCCCCCGACGACCTCGACGACCCCGACGCGGACTGAGGTCTCGTCAGTCGTCGATCGTCGCCGCGCTCGTCGGCTTGCCGTCGAGGGGGTCGAAGCGCACCCCGGTGACGGCGATGTTGGTGATGCGATTCGGGGCCGCATTGAGCCAGAAGTTGAAGAACAGCCGGTGCGGATGGCGCACGTGGGGACGACCACGCTCGACGGCCCTCACGGTGCGCGCCGCCAGGCGCTCGGGTGTGGTCTTGGGCAGCAGTCCCAGCATGCGGAATCGACCCACCATGCGGGAGAGCGAGGCGTTGGCATCCTCGACGTTGTCCCACATCTGTGTGTCCACCGGACCCGGCGCCACGACCGTCACGTCCACCGGGGACCGGTGGAGCTCACGGCGCAACCCCGCGGCGAAATTGAGGATGCCCGCCTTGGTCGCTCCGTAGGGGGCCATGCTCGGGAAGCCCGCCGTTCCCGCGATCGAGGACACGTACACGAGGCTCCCACCGCCCCTGGCGAGCATCCCCGGCAGCACGCCACGGGTGAGCACCATCGGCACCTCGAGGTTCACACGGGACACCGTGCGCATCGCGCGGGGATCCTCCACCGCCACGGGCAGTGTCGTCTCGACGCCGGCATTGTTCACGAGGACATCGATCGGACCGACCTCGCGCTCGATGCGCGCCACCAGGCCGTCCACGACGCCGTCATCGGAGAGGTCCGCGGTGATCGCGGTGCCGCCGATCTCGGCGGCGATCGCCGCGAGTGGCGGTCCCGAGCGGGCCACGAGGGTGACGCGGGCGCCCCGGGCGGCGAACCGGCGCGCGAGCGCCTCGCCGATCCCCCGTGACGCACCGGTGACGACGACGTGCCTCTTCGCGAGTTCCATGCCCCGACCGTACCCCGCTCCACGGTGGAGCCGATCAGTTCTTGAAGAGGAACTCCTCGTCCTCCTTGTTGAAGCAGAGGTCGAGCTCGTCGCGAAGCTGGGGAAGGTCGTCGAGCATCGGATCGGCGGCGATGATGCGCTGGGCCGCCTCGCGGGCGGACTGGATGAGTGCGAGGTCGCGCTGGAGCGAGGCCAGCACGAGGTCGCTGCGGCCCTTCTGGTTGACGTCCATGATCGTGCCTTCGCCGCGCAGACGCAGGTCCTCCTCGGCCAGCACGAATCCGTCGGTCGAGGCGACCAGGGCCGCGACGCGCGCCGAGGGTTCGGCCGTGCGGGTGACGAGGTGGCACGACGACGCGACGGCACCGCGACCCACGCGACCGCGCAACTGGTGCAACTGCGCGATGCCGAATCGGTCGGCGTCGAGGATGACCATGGAGGTGGCGTTCGGCACGTCGACCCCCACCTCGATGACCGTGGTGGCCACGAGCACGCGCGTTCCCCCCTCGCGGAACCTGGTCATTGCCGCCTCCTTGTCGGCCGACGACATGCGACCGTGGAGGAGACCGACCTCGATCCCGGCCAGTTCCGAGGCGGCGAGTTCGTCGCGCGTCTCCTCGGCGGAGGCGGCATCCAACTTTTCGCTCTCCTCCACGAGCGGACAGACCACGTAGGCCTGCTCGCCGCGTGCGAGGCGGTCGCGCACCTCGGCCCACATCGCCGCGGTCTCGAGCGGCCCGTTCACCCACGAGGTGGCGATGGGGGTGCGACCCGGCGGCAGTTCGTCGAGGACGCTCACGTCGAGGTCTCCGTACACCGTCATGGCAGCGGTGCGTGGAATGGGCGTGGCGGTCATGACCAGGACGTCGGGGACGCGGCCGTCGCCCGACTCGAGCGCCTTGTCGCGCAGACGCGCGCGCTGCTCCACTCCGAAACGGTGCTGCTCGTCCACCACGACCGCTCCGAGCCGGGAGAAGACGACCTTGTCCTGGATGAGCGCGTGTGTTCCCACCACGATGTCCACCTCGCCCGAGGCCAATCCGGCGAGGATGCGCGTGCGCTGGTCCCCGGTCACCTTGTTCGTGAGCAGTTCGATGCGCAGTCCCCGCTCGCCGAACAGGAGCGAGTCGTCGCCGACGCGCAACGAGGAGAGCAGCGCACGGATACCGATCGCGTGCTGGTCGGCGAGCACCTCGGTCGGCGCCATGAGGGCGGCCTGGTGCCCGCCCTGCACCGCCGCGAGCATCATCGCCACCGCCACCACGGTCTTGCCGGCGCCGACGTCGCCCTGGAGCAGTCGGTGCATGGGGCGGGCCGAGGCCATGTCGGCGTGGATCTCGGCGATGGTTCGTCGTTGCGCCCCCGTGGGGGGGAAGGGCAGCGCCCCGAGGAATCCGTCGATGAGGGGGCCGGCGACGACGTGGGTGAATCCGGCCGACTCGCGCTCCCACCGTGCCTTTCGCCCCACGAGCATGAGCTGCACCCTGAGCACCTCGTCGAACGCGAGACGCTCCCGCGCCCGCGACCTGTCCTCCATCGTCGCGGGACGGTGGATGTCGTGCAGTGCCCTCGAGCGGTCGACGAATCCGTGGGCCGCGACGAGATCGGGCGGCAACGGGTCGGCGATGCCGCGCGGTGCGCACTTGTCGAGTGCATCGGCGATCCATCTGGCCATGTCCCACGTCGCGATGCGCGACTTCTCGCTCTGGGGGTACACGGCGACCACCGCGTCGACGGAGTCGCCGACGGGATCGAGGGTCGGGTTCGTCATCTGCAGGCGCCCCCGATACGTCTCGGGACGGCCGAACAGCACGAACGAGCCGCCCGAGCCGAGTTGACGCTCGCGCCAGGGCTGATTGAAGAAGGTGATGCCGATGCTCCCCGTGTCGTCGACGGCCGTGGCCACGACCATCGACCGGCCGTTGCGGGTGCGCACCGCCCGCGGGGACGTCACCTCGACGACGGCGAGCACGTCCTCGCCCTCGCGCATCCCGGAAATCGACGACGAGTTCGTGCGGTCGATGTAGCGGCGCGGATAGGTCTCGAGCAGGTCGAGCACGCTCGAGATTCCGATGCGCGACAGCGATTGGACGGTCTTGGGACCTATCCCCTTGATCCGCTCGAGTCCGATCTCGTCGAGATCGCGGAGCGTCAGGGGCGCGTCACTCAACGCCGAAGAGGTACGGGTAGAGGGGTTGACCACCTGCGTGCACCTCGACCGCCACGTCGGGTCTGTGCTCGGCCATCCACGCCGTGATCAAGTCGGTCCGGTCGGTGGTGGCGTCCGTGCCCGCGATGATCGTGAGGAGTTCGCGCGACGAGTCGACGAGTGCGTCGAGCAGGGCCGTCGCGGCGCCCTCGAGCGAACCCGACACCGACACGATTCCGTCGCCCTTGGCCAGTCCGATCCAGTCGCCCTCGGTGACGGGACCGGCATCACTGTTCGTGTCGCGCACCGCCCGGGTCACCTCACCCGTCGCCACCGCCTCGGCCGCCGACGCCATGTTGCGCGCGTTGGTCTCGGCGGAGGCCTCCGGGTCGTAGCTGACGAGGGCCGCGAGCGCCTCGGGCATCGACTGGGTGGGCACGACGCGCACGTCCTTCGTCGTCAGTTCGTCGATCTGCCGTGCGACCGGAATGATGTTCTTGTTGTTCGGCAGGATGACGACCTGTCGCGAGTTCATGTGCTCGACCGCGGCGAGGAGTTCGGCGGTCGAGGGATTGAGGGTCTGGCCGCCCGACACCACACCGTGCACGCCCAGCTGTCCGAACAATTCGGCGAGTCCGTCGCCGCTCGCCACCGCCACCACCGCGCACGTCACCGGGGGCAGCGACGTCGTGGAGGTGCGGGATGTCACCGGGACCCCGAGCTCGGCCTCGCGCTTGGCGTGCTCCTCGGAGACCTCCTCGAAGAGGTCGGTCACGCGGATCTGCTTGGGGCGCCCGCCGAGCAGCAACGGGGCCTCGATGGCGGCACCGATGTCGTTCGTGTGGATGTGACAGTTCCACAGTCCGTCCCCGCCCACGACGACGATGGAATCGCCGATGCTGCCCCACGCCGTCTTGAATTCGGGAGCACGCGCGTCCTCGAGGTCGAGGAGGAACATCACCTCGTAGCGCAGCTCGCTGACGTCGACGCTGCCGTCCGAATGGTGACGGACCGCCACGGCCTCGAGTTGCTCGGGGCTCGGACCTGCGGAATCATCGGGCTCGGGCATCTCCTCGCCCGACACCACGTGCAGCGCGGCGTCGAGGAGAAGGAGGAATCCGGCGCCGCCGGCGTCGACGACACCGGCGTCCTTGAGCACCGGGAGCAGATCCGGCGTGCGCGCGAGCGAACGTCGTCCCTCGTCGCGCGCCGCCCGCAGGACGGCGACCAGGTCCGCGCCCGAGGACGCGGCCGAGGAGGCGGCCTCTGCCGACTCGCGCACCACGGTCAGGATGGTGCCCTCGATCGGCTTGAGCACGGCCTCGTAGGCGGCCGAGGCGGCGCGGGTGAGTCCGTCCGACACGTGACCCACCGTCACGCGACCGTCGGGAACCGCCTGGATGGTCGAGGCGAAGCCACGCAGCACCTGGCTGAGGATGACACCGCTGTTGCCGCGGGCCCCCATGAGCGAACCGTGGCTGATGGCCGCACACGTCGGTGCGAGCTCGGGAGCCGCGGCGTCCATCTCGGCCACCACGGCGTCGAGGGTGCGGGCCATGTTGGTACCGGTGTCGCCGTCCGGCACCGGGTAGACGTTGAGGCGATTGATGGCCGGGGAGTGGGCCTTGACCGCGTCGCGGAAGACCGTCACGAGGCGACGGACGTCCCCCGCGGCGAGGAATTCGAGGGCGCCCACGAGGGGCAAGGCTAGCCACACGGTTGGGGCCCCTTCTCCTCCGCTGGTAGTTTGGCGCGAGCCCCGGGGCCTCCGTCCCGGCGTCCGACCGCCCCGAAGAAGAGGTTCGAAAATGGCCGCTGTGTGCGAAATCTGTGGAAAGGGCCCGTCATGGGGCATGTCGGTCTCGCACTCGCACGTGCGGACCAAGCGTCGCTGGAACCCGAACATCCAGCGCATCCGCGCCCTCGTCAAGGGCAGCCCCCGCCGCGTGAACGCGTGCACCGCCTGCATCAAGTCGGGCAAGGTCGTCAAGGCCTCCCGCTAGGTCCTCTCGACATGCAGGGCGTCATCAAGGTCTACGACCCCGCCTCCGGCGGCGGGGTGGTCGTGTGCGACAAGACCCTCTCCGAGTACGAGTTGGCCCCGAACGCCCTCGAGGGATCCATCTTCCGCATGCTGCGGCAGGGCCAGCGCGTCGTGTTCTCCCTGGACCCCTCCGGTCGGGCCACGGGCCTCGGTCTCGGGTCGGAATCGGACATGAGGACCCCGGGCGTTTAGCCTGTGGGCGAATCGCCCCTCCCCCGGGGGCACCGAGTGGAACAAGCGAGGTCGGATATGGCGGCATCGACGGGCAACACCGCGCTCACCCAGTGGGTGAACGACTGGGCGGAGATCCTCCAGCCCGATTCCATCCATTGGTGCGACGGCAGCGCCGAGGAGTACGACGCGCTGTGCCAGCGTCTCGTGGACGCGGGCACCTTCACCAGGCTCGACGAGGCAAAGCGCCCCAACAGCTATTGGGCCCACTCCGATCCGGGTGACGTCGCCCGCGTCGAGGACCGCACCTACATCTGCTCGACGGACCGCGATGACGCCGGTCCGAACAACAACTGGCGCGAGCCCTCCGAGATGCGCGCCGAACTCGGCGCCCTCTACACGGGTGCGATGAAGGGACGCACGATGTACGTGGTGCCCTTCTCCATGGGTCCGCTCGGATCCCCCATCGCCCACATCGGCGTGCAGCTCACCGACAGCGCCTACGTCGCCGTGAGCATGCGCATCATGACCCGTATGGGCCAGGGCGCACTCGACGTGCTCGGCACAGGCCAGTGGGTCCCCTGCGTGCACTCCGTCGGGGCCCCGCTCGCCCCCGGTCAGGCCGACTCGGCGTGGCCGTGCAACCCGGACAACAAGTACATCGTGCACTTCCCCGAGACCCGCGAGATCTGGTCGTACGGCTCGGGCTACGGCGGCAACGCCCTGCTCGGCAAGAAGTGTTTCGCCCTGCGCATCGCCTCGGTGATGGCGCGCGACGCCGGCTGGATGGCCGAGCACATGCTCATCCTCAAGCTCACCAATCCCGAGGGCCGCTCCAAGTACATCGCCGCCGCCTTCCCCTCGGCATGCGGCAAGACGAACCTCGCCATGCTGGTGCCCACCATCCCTGGTTGGAAGGCAGAGACGGTCGGGGACGACATCTGCTGGATGAAGTTCGACGACGAGGGTCGACTGCGCGCGATCAATCCCGAGGCGGGCTTCTTCGGCGTGGCGCCCGGCACCGGCTACGAGACGAACCCCAACGCCATGGAGACCCTGTGGGGCAACTGCCTGTTCACGAACACGGCCCTCACCCACGACGGTGACGTGTGGTGGGA
>JBDLRG010000139.1:0-7145 GCA_039800125.1 Actinomycetota bacterium | reverse complement strand
ACCGTGACGCCAGCTACGCCGAGGCCCAGCGCGTCTTCGCCGGCGATCCCACGACGCTGAGTCTCCTCTCGCCCGAGACGATCCCGTCGCAGTTCAAGGTGGTGCCGCGCACCACCGATCCCGCGCTGGTGCGCAGTCTCGCGGACCAGTACCGCACCCTCCCCGGGGTGGCGGGAGTGTCGCTGGCAGAGGACGAGTTCGACGTCATCTCCACCCTGTCGGGATTCGTGCGCACGGTGACGATCGCCATGTCCCTCGTGCTGCTCGTCGTCGCGGTCGTGCTCATCTGGAACACGATCCGCACCGCCATCTTCGCGCGTCGTCGCGAGATCGAGGTGATGAAGCTCGTCGGCGCGACCGACTGGTTCATCCGGGTCCCCTTCATCATGGAGGGCCTCATCCAGGGCCTCCTCGGCGCCATCGTGTCGTGTGCGGGGCTGTGGGGGCTCAACCAGGCATGGACGTCGGGGGTGGCGGGGTTCAGGCCGGGCACCGGGGTGAGTTCGCTCATCGTTCCCGGGGGCTATGTCAACAGCGTCATGCTGGCCCTGCTCGTCATCGGTGCCGTGGCCGGCGGCGTCGGTTCCGGCGTCGCGTCGAGCAAGTTCCTCGACGTCTGACCCTCGCTAGGGTCGGGACGTGGAACTGTCGCACGTCCGCCTTTCCGTCGCCGATGGTGTGGCCACGGTGACGCTCTCCCGTCCCGACAGGCTCAATGCATTCACCCCGCGCATGATGTGGGAACTCCTCGAGGTCTTCGACCGCACCGATGCCGACGACGACGTGCGGGCGGTCGTCGTCACGGGCGAGGGCCGGGCCTTCTGTGCGGGCGCCGACCTCTCGTCCGGTGCCGACACCTTCGCCGGTGGCGGCAGCGAGATCGACACCCCCCAGGGTGTGAAGCGCGACGGCGGCGGGATGGTCGCCCTGCGCATCTTCGACAGTCTCAAGCCCGTCATCGGGGCCATCAACGGTGCCGCTGTCGGCGTGGGTGCGACCATGACCCTGCCGATGGATGTGCGGCTGGCGGCCGAATCGGCCCGGTTCGGCTTCGTCTTCTCGCGGCGGGGCATCGTGCCCGAGGCCTGCTCATCGTGGTTCCTGCCCCGGGTCGTCGGCATCTCGCGTGCCGCCGAGTGGGTCTACACGGGCCGCATCTTCCCGGCCGCCGAGGCCCTCGAGGCCGGGCTGGTGCGTTCGGTGCACGCCGATGCCGACCTCGTGGATGCGGCAGTGTCGATCGCGCGGGAGATCGCCGACAACACGTCTCCCGTGTCCGTCGCGCTCTCCCGCCGCATGCTGTGGCGCATGATGGGTGCGTCCCATCCGATGGAGGCACATCGGGTCGACTCCCGGGGCATTCAGGAGAGGGGTGGCAGTGCCGACGTGCGGGAGGGCGTGTCGAGTTTCCTCGAGAAGCGGCCGGCGGTGTTTCCCGACAGGATCAGCGACGGCCTCCCCGACCTCTTCCCCGGGTGGCAGGAACCCGGCTTCCTCTGATGGGGGCGGTGGGTTCCGTGTCGGGTGCCGGTTCCGAGCCGATGCTCCACGACCTCGTCGGGACGGGTTTCTTCGTGGCACTCGTCGACGCGTTCTACGACGGGGTCGAGGGCGATCCGGTCCTGTTGCCCCTCTACCCCGACGGCGCCGACACCGTCGGGGCGCGCCGGCGCCTCGCCCTCTTCCTCGACCAGTACTTCGGCGGACCGCACACCTACATGGACGAGCGCGGACATCCGCGCCTGCGCATGCGTCACGGTGAGTGGACGATCGGACCGCGCGAACGGGACCGCTGGCTCGCGCACATGGCGGTGGCCATCGAGACGGTGGTGGCCGATCTCGGGGACGACATCCGCGACCGGGTCACCGAGGAGCTCGCGAACTACATGGTCAACGCCGCGGAGCACCTCCGCAACGCCTGAACCCGTCAGGCGAGCAGATGGAGGGCGATGGCGGCGGCCGCGCCCACGTTGAGTGAGTCGACGCCGTGGTGCATGGGGATCCGCGCCCTCACGTCCGCGCCGGACAGAGTGTCGGACCGGAGCCCGTCCCGCTCGCTGCCGAGCAGAAGGGCCACCCGTTCCGCCGAGGACGTGTCGAGCGTGCGGATGTCGAGGGCGTCCGGGGCCGGGGTGAGGGCCACCGTGAACGCACCGTGGCGGGCGAGGAAGTCCCCGATGGCGTCCCCGACCGGGAGGCGGGCGAACGGGACGACGAGTCCCGTGCCCATGGATACCCGCAGGGCCCGACGCGACAGGGGATCGGCGCTCGAATGATCGAGGAGCACCCCGTCCCAACCGAGCGCAGCGGCACTGCGCACCACGGCGCCGAGATTCGTCGGATTGTCCACGGCCTCGAAGGCGACGATGCGGCGGCAACGCGTGACGAGGTCCGCGGCGTCGAGGAGGGCAGGTCGGCGGAACAGTCCGGTGGCGCGCAGGGGAACGCCGAGGCCCGTCACCTCGCGGCGCAGGTCCTCGTCGGCGACGTACACGTCGACTCCGGGCAGTCGCCCCGCCCACTGTTCTCCGAGCGTCTGCTCGCACAGGAGAGCGACGGGTTCGCGCCCCGCCGCGAGGGCGCGTTCGACGACGAGGTCGCCCTCGGCCACGAACAGACCCGCGCCCACCCGCTCTGTCCGCTCGGAGCGCGAGGCGAGACGGCGCTCGCGCCAGCGGAAGGCGTCGAGGCGGGGATCGGCCGGGTCCGAGACGCGGACGGGCACGACGTGCTCAGTACTGCCAGGGGTAGGGCGACCAGTCGGGGTCGCGCTTCTCGAGGAAGGAGCGTCGACCCTCGTCGGCCTCGTCGGTGCCGTAGGCGAGGCGGGTGGCCTCGCCGGCGAAGACCTGCTGGCCCACGAGGCCGTCGTCCACGAGGTTGAAGGCGAACTTGAGCATGCGCTGGGCGGTGGGGCTCTTCCCGTTGATCTCGGCGGCCCATTCGAGCGCCGTGGCCTCCAGGTCGGCATGGTCCACCACGGCGTTCACCGCCCCCATCGCGTGCATCTGCTCGGCGTCGTACTCGCGTCCGAGGAAGAAGATCTCCCGGGCGAACTTCTGGCCCACCATCCGGGCGAGGTACGCGGACCCGTAGCCACCGTCGAAGGATGCGACGTCGGCGTCGGTCTGCTTGAAGCGGGCGTGCTCGCGACTCGCGAGCGTGAGGTCGCACACCACGTGAAGGCTGTGTCCGCCGCCCGCCGCCCATCCCGGCACGACGCACACGACGATCTTGGGCATGAAGCGGATGAGGCGCTGCACTTCGAGGATGTGGAGACGACCGGCGCGACCCCGCTCGATGGTGTCCTCGCCGGTGCCGTCGGCGTACTTGTATCCGTCCTTGCCCCGGATGCGCTGGTCCCCGCCGCTGCAGAACGCCCAGCCGCCGTCCTTGGGCGACGGCCCGTTGCCGGTGAGCAGCACGCAGCCGACGTCGCTCGACATGCGGGCATGGTCGAGTGCGGTGTACAGCTCGTCGACGGTGCGCGGGCGGAAGGCGTTGCGCACCTCGGGACGATCGAAGGCGATGCGCACGGTTCCCTGGTCCACCGCCCGGTGGTAGGTGATGTCGGTGAAGTCGAAGCCGGGCATCTCGCGCCAGCGGGTCGGGTCGAAGAGCGGGGAGATCGTCACCGCCCCATTGTTCCATGGTGCGCCGCTCGGGTGGCAAGCCTCGTGCTGCGAAAATCGTCCGTTCCGCCCATGGCCGTCGCCGATAGTTTCGCGAGGTGCTTTTCCTCGCCTTCGGCTCCTTCCTGGCGGGCTGGATCGTGCGTTCCCGTGTCAGGGTCCCGCCGAGCGTCGTGCCTCTCATCGACCGATGGGTGCTCAACGTGGCCCTGCCCGCCGTCATCGTGTCGCGGATGTCCCGAGCCGATCTCGGGGTCGACCTTCTGGTCCCTGCGGTCTCGGCATGGGCTGCGATGGCGGTGTGCGTCTCGTGCGTGGCGGTGGCCGCCGCCCGCCTCGACTGGGACGACGAGACCCGGGCGGCACTCCTGCTCGTGGCGGTCCTCGGCAACACGAGCTTTCTCGGATTGGCGGTGGTGGAGGGGATCCTCGGCCCCGATGCCCTCGAGGGAGCCATCGCCTACGACCAACTCGGTTCCTTCCTCGTTCTCGCCACGTGGGGGTCGTGGGTGGCGGCCCGGTGGGGGTCGGGTGAGGCCGGATGGCGTCCCGTGCTCGGACGCATGTTCCGCTTCGCCCCGTTCCTCGCACTGTGTTCTTCACCGCTCGTGGCGAGCATCGGGCCACCCCGGTGGTTCCATGACGCGCTGGCGTGGCCCGGCGCGACCACCGCACCTCTCGCCATGTTCGGGCTCGGGTTGCGCTTCACCATGTCCGGTGAGGGTGTCGACCGTCGGGCCGGGGCGGCGGCACTCGGGGTGAAGATGTTGCTCGTGCCGGCCGCGTTGTGGATCGCTCTCTCGATGACGGGTGACGCGGGCACGCTCGGCGGACGGGTGGCGGTCCTCCAGGCCGCCGCTCCGCCCATGGTGACCGCCGGTGTGGTTGCGGCCTCGGCGGGGCTCGCTCCGCGGCTCGCCGCATGGACGGTGGGCACGGGAACAGTGGCGTCTCTCGTTCTCATTCCTCTGTGGGGGCTCCTGCTGTGACGCCTCTGGGCGGCGCGACACCGGATCGGTGTCGGCGGCTCGGCTAGACACGGGACGTGATTTCCTTCGTCGAGCGACTCGCACTCCTCGCCGAGGCCGCGCCCGATGCGATCGCCGTGGCGTGCGCCGATGATGTTCTCACCCGGGCCGACCTGCGACGACGTGCCGGCGACCTCGCGGTCCATCTCGATCGACTCGGGGTGGGGGAGGGCGACCTCGTCACGATCGCCCTTCCGAACGGCACCGAGTGGTTCGTCGCGGTGACGGCGTGCTGGAGGCTCGGCGCGGTGCCCCAACCCGTGTCGTCACGTCTGCCGCGTCCCGAACTCGAGGCGATCATCGCCCTCGCCGACCCGCCCGTGGTGCTGGGTGTCGACCCGGGTTCGTTGCCGGGGCGAGCGTGTCTCCCCGTGGGTTTCGTCGCGCCCTCGGCAGATGCGTCGGTGTTGTCCCATCGAGTCTCGCCGGCGTGGAAGGCGCCCACGTCGGGGGGAAGCACGGGACGACCGAAGCTCATCGTCTCGGGCGATCCCGCGATGCTCGATCCCGACGGGCGTCCGCCCCTCCTCATGGATCCGGGCGGGTGTCTCGTGATGCCGGGTCCGCTGTACCACAACGGGCCTCTCGTGTGGAGTTGTCAGGCGTTGCTGCACGGGCTGTCCGTCGCTCTGTTGCCGCGGTTCGATGCGGAGGCGACGCTGACCGCCATCGAGCGATACCGGGCCACGGTGGCCTACATGGTGCCCACGATGATGAAGCGCATCCTGCGTCTCCCCGACGAGGTGCGTCTCGGCTACGACCTCTCGTCGTTGCGGGTCGTGTGGCATCTCGCCGAACCGTGTCCCGAGTGGCTCAAGCAGGCATGGATCGACTGGCTGGGGGCCGAGCGCATCTGGGAGCTCTATGCCGGCACCGAGGGACAGACCTCGACGATCATCTCGGGGACGGAGTGGCTCGCGCACCGCGGCTCGGTGGGCCGGGTGCAACCGGGAACCGTGATGGTCACCGACGAGGACGGGAACGAGGTGCCACCGGGGACGATGGGCGAGGTGTGGTTGCGCAGCCTGCGCGAGACCCCCACGTACCGGTACGTCGGCGCCGACGCGCGGGTGCGCGAGGGCGGTTGGGAGTCGCTCGGGGACATGGGACGCCTCGACGAGGAGGGGTACCTCTATCTCGGTGACCGTTCGTCGGACATGATCCTCTCCGGTGGGGCCAACATCTACCCGGCCGAGATCGAATCGGTCCTCCAGGAGCATCCCGCCGTCGCCTCGTGTGCGGTCATCGGCCTCCCGGACGAGGACAGGGGGAACGTCGTGCACGCCATCGTGGAGGCCGACCCCGTGTCGGTCACGCCGGACGACCTCGCCCGATGGCTCTCCGCCCGACTCGTCGCCTACAAGGTGCCGCGCACCTGGGAGTTCACCGATGTCCCCTTGCGGGACGACTCGGGCAAGGTTCGTCGCAGCGCCCTGCGGGCGGAGCGCACCGGGGAGTGACCCCGGTCAGATCTCGACGCGGGTGCCCACCTCGAAGACGCGGTCCACGGGCAGATTGAAGAAGCGCACGGCGCTGTCGGCTCCCCGGTTGAGGAGCACGAAGAGCTGCTCCTGGAGGGGGTGCATGCCCGGCACCTTGCCGGCCACGATCGACTCGTGCCCGATGAAGTAGGTGACGTCGTCGGGGTCGAATTCGATGCCGCGCTGGTCGATGAGGTCGAGGGCGGCGGGCACGTCGGGTTCCTCCATGAAGCCGAACACCAATTCGATCTCGAAGACCCCAGGTGCGATCTTCTTCACGGTGGATCGCTCCGCCGGCTCGACTCGCGGGACCATGGCGGTCACCACCGACACGATGAGGGTGGTCG
Organism: Actinomycetota bacterium; assembly: GCA_039800125.1. Lineage (GTDB taxonomy): Bacteria > Actinomycetota > Acidimicrobiia > Acidimicrobiales > Ilumatobacteraceae > UBA2093. The sequence continues at coordinate 657 of JBDLRG010000139.1, read as the reverse complement.
AATGCAGCACCTTGTTGTGCTGCAGGTTGTTGACGAGCGCGGGAGGCGCCTTGCCGAGGTCCTTGAAGAGGAACACCGCCGTGCCGTGGACGCGCGTCATCTCCTCGGTCTCGTCGAGGAACCCCTCGAGTTCGCGCTCGCCCCGGTGGATGCGGGCGGCCACGAGGGCCCGTCCCCGCCGCCACGTCTGCATCTGGATCATGAGGATGACCCCGACGGCGAGGGCGAACCATCCACCGTGGGGGATCTTGATGAGGTTGGCCCCGAGGAAACCGGCCTCGATGAGCAGGAGGGGGACGCACGTGGCGAGCGCGAGGGCGGGGCGCCATCCCCACCGGTCCACGAGCACGCGGTAGAAGATGAGCGTCGTGATCGCCATGGTCATCGTCACGGCGATGCCGTAGGCGGCGGCCAGGTTGCTCGAGGTGCGGAAGCCGAGCACCAGGCCGATGCAGGCGATCATGAGCAGCCAGTTCACGAGCGGGACGTAGATCTGGCCGTAGTGCTCGCGCGACGTGTGCAGGATCTTGATGCGCGGCAGGTAGTCGAGCTGCACCGCCTGGGCCGTGAGGGAGAACACGCCCGAGATGAGGGCCTGTGAGGCGATGATCGTCGCGCACGTGGCCAGGATGACCAGGGGCAGGAGGAGCGACGACG
>JBDLRG010000138.1:0-3729 GCA_039800125.1 Actinomycetota bacterium | reverse complement strand
TGTGGTGGAGGTACACCACACGCGCATCGGCCCGCCACAGGGGACTGAGCCACGGCACACCGTTCCATGTCTCGACGACCGCCGTTCCCCGTGGCCGGCGCCGCAGCAGTCGGGAGATGATGACCCGGGCGAACACCCCGTAGCGGCCCCCGCGTTGGACGACCCGATAGCCGCGTCGATCGAACTCTCGCGGCTCGTCGTGCGTGGAGGTGCGGTGCACGATCTGGAGCCCGGCGGCGGCCCAGAGTCCGAGGACATTGTCCAGATAGATCTCCGAACCTCCGCCCTCGGGGTCGTCGAGGTCCCGCCAGGAACAGGACTCGACCCGGGTGATCCCGGCGGCGGCCAGTTGAGCCACGAGTTCCACGAGACGCTCCGTCGGCCCGGGCGGCGGGGTGCTTGCGCCTGTCACAGACGGGCGATGATACTTGTCTCGTGAAGCAGACCGGTGAACGACCCCTCAAGGAGACGACCCCATCCGGGCTCATCGCCCTCCACGATGCGGGATACCGCGAGATACGTGCGCGGCTCGGCGCGGGGACGGTGCTCGACATCGGATGCGGGGTCGGTGACGAGTCCGTGCGACTCGCGGGACCGGAACGGCGGGTGATCGGCGTTGACTACGACCTCGAGACCGCCGGTCTCGCGCGCGACCAGGGAATCGGGGCGGTGTGCGGCGACGGTGCGGTGCTGCCGTTCATGACGGGAAGCATCGACGCCGTCTCATCGAGCCACATCATCGAGCACTTCGTCGATCCGAGCGGCCATGTGGCCGAGATGGCCCGCGTGGTGACCGACAACGGCGCCGCCTACGTGCTCACTCCGAACGAGCCGGCTGACTTCGAGAATCCGTACCACGTGCATCTCTTCACTCCCGACACGCTGCGGAGGATGCTCGAGGAGCACTTCGAGGACGTGACCGTGGTGGGCCTCGACGGCAATGAGGAGGTGCGTGCCGACTTCGCCCGTCGGCGCCGGACCGGCCGGATGATCCTGGCCCTCGATGTGTTCAATCTCCGGAGGCGTCTGCCCCGCTCGTGGTTCATCGCCCTGCACTCGGCCGGACGACGGGTGATCTACCCGTTGTTGCGGAGATTCTCCGGGCCCGAGAAGGTGATCGGAGAGAGTGCCTTCGCCGTCACCGACCGGATCGACGACGACACTCTCGTGCTGTTCGCCGTCGCGCGCCGTCCCCGGCGCTGACCTTCGTCCCCCGGGCGCCGATCAGCGGTCACGGAAGGACGTGGCGCTCACGCGGCGCCTCAGCAGGACGTCCCTGGCACCCCACCGTGTGACGAGCCACAGGGCCTCCCGAACGATCGAGCCCTTCATCTTCGACACCCCGATCTGTCGTTCGCGGAAGACGATGGGAATCTCCACGATGCGGGCTCCGGAGCGCACGAGTCGGTAGGTCGTCTCCACCTGGAACATGTACCCGTCGCTGCGGGTGCCCGTCAGGTCGCACCGACGCACCACGTCGGCGGAGAATGCCCGGAAGCCGGCGGTGGCGTCGTTGATGGCGAGACCGAGCATGAGTGCCACGTAGCGGTTGCCCCACCTCGAGAGCCTCAGGCGGTTCCGAGGCCACCCGACGATCGCTCCGCCGGGCACGTAGCGGGATCCGATGGCGAGGTCGGCACCGAGCGCGACGGGGGAGATGAGTTGGGGCAGCATCTCCGGTTCGTGGGACAGGTCCGCGTCGATCTCGACGAGCACGTCGTATCCGCGCTCGAGTCCGACTGCGAAGCCGATGCGATACGCGTTGCCGAGCCCATCCTTCGAGTCGCGACGCATCACCTCGATGCGTCCCCGCTCGCCGGACGTGCGTTCGACGATGTCCGGTGTGCCGTCGGTGCTCGCATCGTCGATGACGAGGATGTCGGCATCGGGAACGGAGTCCCTGATCCGCCCGAGCACGGTCGCGATGTTGCCGGCCTCCTGGTGTGTGGGGACGATGACCAGTGTCCGGGGCACGGAGCGACTCTACTCAGTCGCCGAGGCGAGAGCCGCGACGCCGGCCGCGCCGACCGCGAACCATGCGAGTGGTGAGAGGTCAGCGAATCGCCCCGGCCAGTCGAGGGTCGGTTGGTGTCCGAAGCGCGTCTGGGAGACGACGATGACGACGGCGACGACGAGCCATGCCACCGTCACGAAGGCGACGAGTGGCGTGCGTCGCAGACGCGCACCGAGCAGGGCTCCGGCGAGGGCCGGCCATCCTCCACCGAGGGTCGCGAGCAGCGTTCCGGCGACGATGAGATGACGTCTCGATGCCGTCCGGACCGGTCGTGACACCGCACGGCGCCGACGCCCGACCGCGCCGAGAGCGAGGAGGGCGACGAACAGGCTGGCGAGCGCGGAGGTCCAGAGGGCGGGACCGATGAGGCGTTGGGGCGTCCACTCGATGACGAGGCGCCCCCCCTCGGGGACGATCCATCCGTTGGCGTATCCCTGCACCACGACCGGATCGCCGAGATCCATGTCCCGACCGGAATCCGTCTCGAGTCGCGCGCGCCAACCGGTGTTGATGTTCTGGCCGAAGGAGAGGAGGCGGGGGCTGTCGGCATCGATGCGGGCGGTGATACGGGTGTCGTCGAAGGACTCGATCGTCACCGGGGTCCATGCGGTGCTCACGGACGGTGCGGCCGGGTCGTCGGAGAACAGCACACGGTCGATGTCGATGCCGCTGTCGAGACCCGGGATCGTGTCGATCGTGTTCTCGCCCGCCCGCAGGGTCACCGGTTCGCAGCCGACGACCGCGATTCCGGACAGGGACGACATCAGATCGCCGGAGACGACGAGACGAACGGGGACGAATCCGCCGTTCACACGGACGAGGTCGTCACGACACCCCGGGTCCACGCGTGGAACGCGCCGGGTGTTGTCGGTGCCGAGGTCGATCTCGGCGAACGCCACCGGCAGGACGTCCTCGGCGAAAGTGAATCGATTGGTGAAGGTGCGCGGGGCGATGCGGTCGATGCGCACCGAGACGAGCGGAAAGCGGAACCCCTCGGGAATGCGGGCGGTGAGCAGTTCGCCGTCGCCCCGCAACGGCACGGAGTGCACACGGTCGGCCGAGTCCGTCAGGGTGAGTCGTTCCGGCCGAGAATGCCAGCGGTCGTTCCTCACCCGCACCCGGAGGAGGGCGTCGGGCGAGCCGGGGGAGAGGCGCACGTCGAGGCGCGCTCCGAGCACGTCGCGTCGCGGGGTGGTCCAGGCCGTGGCCGGGTCGCCATCCACGGCGAGGGCGGCGAAGGAGCGTGGTGTGTCGACGAGACGCACCGATGATGAGGCTCCCTCGAGCGAGGTGACCCGTTGGAGCACCTCCTCGGAGGCGGCGCCGGCCAGACGTGCGGTGCCGGTCAACATGAACGTGCGCGGTGCGGCCAGATCGACGATGCGGTGCATGGCGACCTCCGGGTCGGAAGTGGCGGTGAGAGCGTTCGTCCAACGGGTGAGGACGATCGACATCGCGCGGGCCCGTGCGGAGAGGTCACGCACGCTGCGGGGCAGCACCACGTACTCGGTGTTCGTGACACCGGGTACGGATATCTCGGCGAGTCCCGCTCCCGGGGCGAAGGAGTAATCGGACTGTCCGGCCATGGAGTCGTCGAGCAGTTCGTAGCGCGCCACTGAGAAGGTCGTCGAAGGGAACCGCAGGGCGACCAGCGGTGCCATCCCCGGCGACACCGACAGGCTGCGGACGATTCGTCCCGAGTCATCGAGGAGGTC
>JBDLRG010000137.1:0-6759 GCA_039800125.1 Actinomycetota bacterium | reverse complement strand
CATCCGCCCCAATCGTCCGAACCGTGACAAGCTCCTCACCTACGAATCCGGCGTCGATCCCGTCGGCGAGGGTTGGTCGCAGAGCCAGGTGCGCTACTACGTCTATGCGCTCCTCTTCGTGATCTTCGACGTCGAGGCCGTGTTCATCTTCCCGTGGGCCACGCAGCTGGAGCGCTACGCGGTGTTCGGGCTCGTGGAGATGGGTGTGTTCGTCGGGGTGCTGCTGCTCGGACTCGTGTACGCATGGCGCAAGGGCGCCCTGCGCTGGATGTAGGGGACACGCGCCATGGGACTCGTCGACAAGGGCCGCCTGCCCAAACCGCTCACCACGCTGTTCAACCTCGGACGTTCGTACAGCCTGTGGGTGTACCAGTGGGGACTCGCGTGCTGTGCCATCGAGATGGGGGCCGCGTTCGGGTCGCCGCGCTACGACGTCATGCGCCTCGGCGTCATCCCGTTGCCCGCCTCCCCCCGCCAGGCCGACCTCGTCGTCATCTCGGGCACGGTGACGGACAAGATGGCGCCCGCCATCCGACGTCTCTACGAGCAGATGCCCGAACCCAAGTACGTCATCTCGATGGGGAGTTGCGCCAACTGCGGCGGTCCGTACTGGGACAGCTACTCGGTGACCAAGGGCGTCGACCAGATCATTCCCGTCGACATCTACGTCCCCGGGTGCCCTCCCCGTCCGGAGGCACTGCTCGAGGGAATCGTGCTGTTGCAGCAGCGCATCAAGAACGAGGACATGGGCGCCCGTTGGCGCGGCGAGGGAACGAAGCCGATGTCCGTCGGTGTCGACGGTGCGAGCGCGGAGAAGGGCGGTGTCCCCGTTGTCGCAGACCGTTGATCCCGCCGCCGAACCGCGCGACGATGTGCGCGAGGCCGAACTGGCCCGCGTCACGGATGCCCTCGGTGCCGCGGCGCTCGAGACCCATCTCAAGGCCGGGGACGACATGTGGGTGCGCGTCGACGCGTCCGCCTGGCGCACCGTCGCCGAGACGTTGCGCGGACTCGGCTACACGTATTTCTGTTTCCTCTCGGCGATCGACTGGATGCCCTCGCCGTTCGGCAAGGGCGAGGACGACCCGACCGAGCCCGCGCCCGAGCGCGACATGACCGTGCGTCAGGGCTACGCGGGCGGAGCGACGCGTTTCCAGATGCTGGCCCGGCTGGTGCAGCCCCGGACGAGCCTCGGCATCAACATCAAGGCCGACGTTCCGGAGGACACGATGTCCGTGGAGACGTGGTCCGGTGTGTTCTCCGGCGCGAACTGGCACGAGCGCGAGGCGCACGAGATGTTCGGCATCGGCTTCGCCGGTCATCCCGACCTGCGCAACATGTATCTGCCGACCGATTTCGAGGGCAATCCCCTGCGAAAGGACTTCCCCCTGCTCGCCCGCATGGTGAAGCCCTGGCCGGGGATCGTGGACGTCGAGCCGCTGCCCGGTGACGACGGGGAGGACGAGGAATCGTGACGACACTCGGCGAACGCAGTCAGCTCTCCTACATCGCCGCCCAGGCGGCCGATGCGCGCGTCAACGTGGAGCTCGAGACCGAGGGCATGACCCTCAACATCGGTCCCCAGCACCCGGCCACGCACGGCACCCTGCGCATCATCGCCCGTCTCGACGGCGAGAAGGTCCTGTGGGCCGAGCCGTCGGCGGGGTACATGCACCGCGGCTACGAGAAGCTCACCGAGGTGCGCACCTTCCCCCAGGTGACCGCCCTCATCAACCGCATCGACTGGCTGGGGAGCTTCGCCAACGAGGTCCCCTTCATCCTCGCCGCCGAGAAGCTCATGGGTGTCGAGGCGCCCCCGCGCGCCCAGCACATCCGCACGATCCTCTTCGAGCTCTCGCGCATCGCCAACGTGTCGCTGTTCCTCGGTGACCTCGGGGTGCAGATGGGCGCTGTGACCCCCGTCTTCCTCGCATTCCGCGACCGTGAGCACGTGCTCAACCTCATCGAGTCGGCGACGGGTGGTCGCTTCCACCCGAACTTCGACCGCATCGGCGGGCTCAAGGACGACCTCCCGGCCGGTTTCGTCGAGGAGACGCGGTCCGCGATGAAGCGCCTGCGCAACTTCTGCGACGAGATCGACCGCCTGTTGTTCGGCAACGAGATCTTCCGTTCCCGCACCGAGGGGGTCGGCGTCATTCCGCGCGACATCGCCCTGCAGTACGGCCTCTCCGGCGCGAACCTGCGCGCGAGCGGCGTGGATTGGGACCTGCGTCGCGACCAGAAGCTGCCCATGGCCTGGGACAAGGTGGAGTGGCGGGTGTGGACCCACCCCGACGGCGACTCCTTCGCCCGTTGCTGGGTTCGCCTGCAGGAGGTGCGCGAGTCGACCCTCATCGTCGACCGTCTGCTCGACACCCTCCCGTCCGGACCGGTGATGACGAAGGTCCCCAAGATCATCAAGGTCCCCGAGGGTGAGGCCTGGGTGTCGACGGAGAACCCGCTCGGGGAGATGGGCTACTACGTGGTGTCGAAGGGCGACCTCGGTCCGTTCCGCACCAAGATCCGCAGCGCCTCGTTCAACAACATCTCGATCGTGCCGTGGGTGCTCAAGGGCGTGTACGTGCCCGACATCATCACGATCCTCGCCTCTCTCTACTTCATCCTCGGGGACATCGACCGGTGAACGCGATCCTCGCCGTCGAACTGGCCTACTGGGCCCAGTCGTTGCTGCGCGTGCTCGGTGGCCTCGTCGCGGTGCTGCTGCCCGCGGGCACCATCGTCTACGTCTTCCTCTTCAAGATGATGTCCTTCATGCAGTCGCGTCTCGGTCCGATGGAGGCCGGTCCGTTCGGCTCGATGCAACTCTTCGCCGAGGTCGGCAAGTGGCTGCAGAAAGAGGACATCCAGCCCGAGAACGCCGACCGGTTCATCTTCAAGCTGGCTCCGCTCATCGTGCTCTCCAGCACCTTCCTCCTCGTGGTGGTCGTCCCCTTCGGTCCCGACGCCTGGTTCACCGACTTCGAGGCCGGCATCTTCTACGCGCTCGCGGTGTCGTCCGTGTCGGTGCTCGGCATCCTCATCGCGGGGTGGGCGAGCGCCAACAAGTATTCGCTCATGGGTGGCCTGCGCGCCGCGGGACAGCTCATCGCCTACGAACTGCCGATGGTGCTCGCCGTGGTCGGTGTGGTGATCCAGGCCGGCACCATGAACCTCCAGCAGATCGTGGTGGCCCAGAACGCGGGGGAGATGTTCGGTTGGGACGGCCTCGGCAACCCCTACATCCTCACCCAGTTCGTCGGGTTCGTCGTGTTCATGATCGCCCTGCAGGCCGAACTGACCCAGCCGCCCTTCGACATGCCGATCGCCGAGTCCGAACTCGTGTCCGGCTACATGACGGAGTACTCGGGCTTCCGTTTCCTCATCTTCTTCATCGGCGAGTTCGCCACGGCGGGCGTGTTCGCCATGATCGCCTCCGTCCTGTTCCTCGGCGGTTGGGGCGTCCCGTTCGCCTGGTTCGGCTGGTCCGGCATCGACGACGTGGACAACTGGATGAACATCGTCGGTCCGCTCGTGTTGTTCGGCAAGATGCTGGCCCTCATCTTCATCGTCATGTGGGTGCGGTTCAGCTACCCGCGATTCCGCGAGGACCAGTTGCAGGCCTTCGCCTGGAAGGTCCTCATCCCCGTCTCCCTCGTCAACATCATGGCCACGGCCGTGCTGAAGGTGGTGTTCTGATGCCAAGGATTCCCGGTCTCATCAAGGGTCTCGGCGTGACGCTGTCCACGCTCGGACGCACCACGGTGCAGGGCGCCGCCACCGTGCAGTACCCGCACGAGAAGGAGGCCCCGCCCCTTCGCGCCCGCGGTGTCATCGCCCTGCGCGAGGACAACTGCACGTCCTGCATGCTCTGTTCGCGTTCGTGTCCCGACTGGTGCATCTACATCGAGGGCCACAAGGAACTGGCCCCGCCGCGGCGCGCGGGCGGCTCACCGAGGAAGGTCAACAAGCTCGACCGCTTCGACATCGATTACTCGTTGTGCATGTACTGCGGGATCTGCGTGGAGGTCTGCCCCTTCGACGCCCTCTTCTGGAGCCCCGAGTACGAGTACTCCGAGCCCCGCATCGCCGACCTGCTCCACGACAAGGACAAGCTCGGCGAGTGGATGGAGACCGTGCCCGAGGCGCCCGCCCACGAGGTCGGCGCGGAAGTGAAGGGCAAGAAGTGATCCTCGCCTCCGACATCCTCGTCGCCCAGAACATCGGCTTCGCGATCATCGCCGCGGTCATGGTGGTCGGAGCCGTGCGCGTGGTGACCACGAACAACGTCGTCCACGCCGCCCTCTGGCTGGTTCTCGTCATGGCCGGCGCCGCCGCCCAGTACATCCTGCTCGCGGCCGAGTTCGTCGCGGTCACCCAGGTCCTCGTCTACATCGGCGCGGTGATGGTGCTGTTCCTCTTCGGCACGATGCTCACCCGGGCCCGTATCGGTGCCGAGAAGGGCCTCGACAACCGCAACCGGATCGTCGCCGTCCCCGTCGCGGGTCTGTTGCTGGCCGGTCTCGTCATCGCACTCGACGACGGCTTCGGCGACGAGCGTCTCCCGACTGACGGCCCGGTGACCTCCACCATGGAACTCTCCGACAGCATCTTCGGCGACCACCTGTTGCCGTTCTGGGCGCTCTCCTTCGTGCTCCTGGCCGCCGTCATCGGGGCCATCGTCCTGGCGAGGAGGGACTGACCGTGTTGCTCAACCAGTTCCTCTTCCTCGGTGCGGTGCTGTTCTGCATCGGCGTGTACGGGGTGATCGTGCGCCGCAACGCGGTGCTCGTGCTCATGTCCATCGAACTCATCCTCAACTCGGTGAACATCAATCTGCTGGCCTTCTCCCTGCGCAACGGCTCGGTGGACGGCCAGACGTTCGCCCTCTACGTCATCGCCGTGGCCGCCGCCGAGGTCGGGGTGGGACTCGCGATGGTCATCCTCATGTACCGGAACCGCCGGAGCGTCGCACTCGACGAGCTCGCGGAGATGAAGGGCTGACCCATGAACACCCCCGTGTCCCTGTTCGCCGCCGATGCCGTCGCCGCGTCCGACCTGCCCACCGGGTGGTTCCTCGAGAACGCCTGGCTCATCCCGATCGTCCCCGCGGTCGCTTTCTTCCTCATCATCTTCCTCGGCAAGCGCATGCCGCGCGGCGGCTCGGAGTTCGGCATCGCCTCCATGGTGGTGTCGCTCTTCCTGTCGGCGATGGCGGCCTGGCAGTGGATCGACCGTGTCGGTTCCGTCGAGGAGGGCACCTGGGTCGGACCGGTCGTGCGCACCTGGACGTGGTGGCAGAACGCCGGGGTCCCGCTCGGCATAGGCCTGCACGTGGACGGACTGACCGTGACCATCCTCGTGGTGGTGGCGTTCATCTCGACGCTCGTGCAGATCTACTCGCTCGAGTACCTCCGCGGCGACCGCCGCTACACCCACTTCTTCGCGTCGCTGACGCTCTTCTCGGCCGGCATGCTCAACATGGTCGTGGCCGAGAACATGATCCAGCTCATCCTCGGCTGGGAGATCATGGGCCTGTGCTCGTTCATGCTCATCGGTCACTGGTGGGAGGACGGCGCCAACAGCCGCGCCGCGCTCAAGGCGTTCTTCACGACGCGCACCGGTGACGTCGGCCTGCTGGTGGGCACCTCGGTGCTCTACTTCGCCGCCAACGACTGGACGCAGGAGACGCTCGGCGTGTCCGGCTTCTCCATCCGCGGCCTGTCGGCCTGGGCGCTGTCGGGTGATCCGTCCTCGGCGGCGATCACCGTGGGCGCCGTCGCACTCTTCATCGCTGCGATCGGCAAGAGCGGTCAGTTCCCTCTGCACACGTGGCTGCCGGATGCCATGGCGGGCCCCACCCCGGTCAGTTCGCTGCTCCACTCCTCGACGATGGTCGTGGCCGGCGTGTTCCTCGTGGCGCGCGTCTATCCCGTCTTCTGGGAGGGCCTGAACATCACCGGCTCCGGCCTCAACTTCATCGTCATCATCGGCGGCATCACCATCGTCGCCGCGGCGCTCCTGGCCTTCGTGCAGACCGACATCAAGAAGGTGTTGGCGTACTCGACGGTGAGCCAGCTGGGCTTCATGTTCCTCGCTGTCGGCTCGGGCGCATACGTCGCAGCCATCTTCCACATGGTTACCCATGCTTTCTTCAAGGCGCTGCTCTTCCTCGGGTCCGGCTCGGTCATCCACGGCATGCATCACGAGCAGGACATGCGCAGGATGGGAGCACTCCGCAAGTTCATGCCGATCACGGCGGGGACCTTCATCATCGGCTGGCTCGCCATTGCCGGTATCCCGCCGTTCGCCGGCTTCTGGAGCAAGGACGAGATCCTGCTCTCCGTCTGGGCGTACCCAACCAACTCAGGCCTCTACAAGGTCCTGTGGGGTGTGGCCCTCGTGACGGCGCTGCTCACTGCGTTCTACATGACCCGTCAGGTCATCATGGTGTTCTTCGGCAAGGCCCGCTGGAACGACCACGCCGAAGACCACGGCGCTCACGGCGACTTCAAGCCGCACGAGTCGCCCGCCATCATGCTCCTGCCGCTCGTGGTGCTCTGTGGTCTCTCCATCGTGGGAGGCGGCCTCAACCTGCCGTTCACGGACTCCACCAAGAGACTGCTGCACTGGCTCGAACCCATCGTGCACTTCGGCGAGGTACACCCGCACGAGACCGCCGCAATGAAGTGGGCACTGGCTATCGGCACGGCCGTGCTCTGTGCGGCCTCCATCGGGATTGCGTTTGCCGTGTACCAGCGC
>JBDLRG010000136.1:0-7547 GCA_039800125.1 Actinomycetota bacterium | reverse complement strand
GGCAGGTTGCTTCCCCCGATCGGCTCGGGCCGGCCGAGCGGTGCCGGTCGGTCGCCGAGCGAGCCGTTGTCGCTCGTGAAGATGACGATCGTGTCGTCGGCGAGACCGAGCGCCTCGAGTTCGTCGAGCAGCACTCCGGTCGCCCAGTCGATGGAGGCCACGGCCGCGCCGTAGGCACCGTTTCGCGATGCCTCCCGGAAGCGTTCCTCCACGTACAGCGGCAGGTGCACGTACATGTGAGCCAGGTAGAGAAAGAAAGGCCGGTGGGCGTTCGTTCGCAGGAACGACACCGCCTCCTCCACGTAGCGCGCCGTGAGGGTGGTCTGGTCGGGCTGCTGCTCCACCACGGTCGCGCCGTCGTCGGCCGTGCCGTCGAGGAGGGGCAGAGGCGGCATGTCCGGGAGTGCGGGGTGGGTGGAGCTCTGGCGTCCCATGTCGTTGCTGTAGGGAAGGCCGAAGTAACGGTCGAAGCCGTGGTTGACGGGCAGGAACTCGTCCTGGTCGCCGCAATGCCACTTGCCGATCATCTCGGTGGCGTACCCGGCCTCCGACAGGATGCGGGCGATGCTCACCTCGCGGGGCGGCAAGCCCACGGCCTGGCCGGGGAAGAGCACGGGCAGGCCCTCGAAGGAGCCGAAGCCGATGCGCGGGGGATAGCAGCCCGTGAGCAGGGCACCGCGGGACGGGGAGCACACGGGAGATGCCATATAGAAGGAGGTGAAGCGGCGCCCCTCCGCAGCCAGGCGGTCGATGGCGGGGGAGGCATTGCGGGTCGAGCCGTAGCAGCCGAGGTCGCCGTAGCCGAGGTCGTCACAGTTGATGAGGACGACGTTCGGGCCCATTGGTCCATTGTGCTGAATCGGGGCAGGCCGCAGGAAACACGGAACCCCGCGGCCTCGGCCGCGGGGTTCCGTTCGTTCGGGGCCCGGGTCATGCCCGGGACGGGATCAGGAGTTGATCGGCGGGGCCGGGGCCTTGCCGAGGGCGATGTCCTTGAAGCCCTTGAGAGCGGTGATCTTGGCCACCGTCTTGGCCGGAATCTGGATCGTCTCGCCGGTGGCAGGGTTGCGGCCCTGGCGGGCGGGGCGCTGCACCTTGGCGAACTTGGCGAAACCGGAGAGGTTCACTTCCTCACCCTTGGCCACGCTGGCCAGGATGACGGCGATCGTCCCCTCCACGATCTTGCCGGCCGTCTTGGTGTCGGTTCCGGTGTGGGCTGCTACTGCTTGAATGAGTTCACGCTTCTTCATGGCGGTCACCCTAATGAAGGCCTCCGCGTCAATCGTGGATTTCCGCCCTATCCAGCGCGTTTCCCTCTGCAAGGGCACTTTTTCGCCCCAAAGACGCTGTTTCTCCGATGCCGGCTGGGTCGTGAACAGGCCTGAAAAGGGCCGTGAGGGCTATGGTGCGCCCGTGTCCGCGCGTGTCGAGACCCTCCTGAGCCAACTCACCCTCGAGGAGAAGGTGTCCCTGCTGGCTGGCCGTAACTTCTGGCACACGGTGGCCGTGGAACGCCTGAGAATCCCCCGCATGCGGGTGTCCGACGGGCCGGCCGGGGTACGCGGAAGCCTCCTCGACGGGCCCGCCTCCCTGAACATCCCCTGCTCGACGGCCCTCGGGGCCACCTGGGATCCGGCACTCATTCGTGAGGTGGGCAAACTGCTCGGTCGCGAGGCCCGAGCCAAGGGTGCCCGGGTGCACCTCGCCCCCACGGTCAACCTGCACCGCACCCCCGTGGGGGGGCGCAACTTCGAGTGCATGAGCGAAGACCCCCTCCTCACCGCCTTGCTGGCCGTCGAATACGTGAACGGTGTGCAGTCGGCGGGGGTGGCCAGCTGCATTAAGCACTTCGTCGGGAACGACACCGAATTCGAGCGCTACACGATTGATTCGCGCATCGACGAGCGCACCCTGCGCGAGATGTACCTGGTTCCGTTCGAGCGCGCGGTGTCCGATGCCGGGGTCCTGTCGGTGATGACGAGCTACAACCGCATCAACGGTCCGTACGCCGCCGACAGCGAATGGCTGCTGGCCGGGGTGCTGCGCGGTGAGTGGGGTTTCGATGGCGCGGTGATCAGCGACTGGTACGGCCTGCACTCCACTGCCGACGGTATCAACGCCGGCACGGACCTCGAGATGCCCGGCCCCACCCTCCATCGCGGCGAGAAACTGCTCGCCGCCGTGCGCGCGGGCGAGGTGACCGAGCAGGTGATCGATGCCCGTGTGACGGCGGTGCTCATGCTCATGGAGCGCACCGGCGCCCTCGACGAGGTGCCGGGCGAGGAGACGACCCGGGACGACGACGACGATCTCGCCCTCGTGCGTCGCGCGGGTGCGGCCGGCATGGTGCTCGTGAAGAACGAGGCGGTGCACACCGGACCGGTCCTGCCGATCGACCCGACGGTGGTGCGTCGCATCGCCCTCATCGGACCCAATGCGGACCGCGCCACGATCATGGGTGGGGGCAGCGCCAAGGTGACGCCCACCCGGGTCTCGGGCCCTCTCGAGGCACTGCGGCGTCGCTTCGCCGCCGACGGGGTCGAGGTCGTGCACGCCCGGGGTTGCAGCATCGACCGTACCGTGCCCGAATTGCCGCGTCACTTGGCGAGCGACGTGATCGCCGAGTTCTTCGCCGCTCCCGACGACCTCGACGACCCGGCTGCCGTCCCGCTCGTGACGGACACGCTCGAGAACTTCCGCGTGAACTGGTTCGTCGACCCCGCGCGTCGCCGGGCCACCCTGCCGTTCGGGGCGAGGATCACCTTCTCCTTCACCCCTGACGTCGACGGGGAGTGGACGTTCGGCCTCGAGTGCGTGGGAGCCGGGCGTCTCGTCATCGACGGCGCGACCGTCATCGACACGACGGGTGCTCCCGTCGGCGGGTCGTTCTTCGGCAACGGCAACGTGGAGCAACGGGGAACGGCGATGCTCATCGCGGGCACGCCGTACACGGTCTGCGTGGAGGTGCGCTATGTCCCGGGCATCACCGGCGGCAGCGGCCTCAATCTCGGTGCCCGACCGCCCGAGGACCCGGAGCAGATGCTCGCCGAAGCCGTCGAGGCGGCAGCGTCGAGCGACCTCGCCATCGTCGTCGTCGGCACCACCGCCGAGTGGGAGAGCGAGGGGTGGGACCGAGACGACATCGCCCTGCCCGGACGCCAGAACGAACTCGTGGCCCGGGTCGCCAGTGCCGCGCCGGCCACCGTTGTCGTCATCAACGCGGGTTCGCCCGTGTCGATGCCCTGGCTCGACGATGTGGAGGCGGTGATCGTTGCCTGGTTCGCCGGCCAGGAGATGGGCGATGCCCTCGCCGACGTGCTCGTCGGGGACATCGAGCCCGGCGGTCGTCTGCCGGTCACGTTCCCGCACACGCTCGAGGACACGCCCGCCTTCGAGCACCATCCCGGACGAAACGGCGCGGCCCACTATCTCGAGGGTCGTCTCGTGGGGTACCGCTGGTACGACACGGTGGGGCGCGAACCCCTGTTCCCCTTCGGATTCGGCCTCGGATATGCCGACATCAGCGTCGAGGATGCGGTGGCGCTCGACCCCTTCCGGCTCTCGGTCGGACTACAGAACCGTTCGGACCGGGACGGCACCCAGACCGTGCAGGTGTACGCCCATCGGCTCGACCGGCGGGGGCTGCCCGGGGACGAGCCCGAGCAACGGCTTGTCGGCTTCGCCCGGGTCCCGGTAGGGGCCGGCTCCCGCACGGAAGCCCTCGTGCATCTGGATCGCGATGCCTACCGCACCTGGGACGCCGAGGCCGGGGCCTGGGTGTCCTGGACCGGCGGGGTGGAGCTGCGAGTGGGGACATCGTCGCGCCACTTCGGCGCCCGCGTGGGTCTCGCGTCTATCGTTGCCCCATGAACCGCGGCCTGCACAGCCCGATCGCCTGGGTCCGACTCATCGCCACGAACGTGCGTCGTCTCGTCGTTCTCGTGATCGGTGCAGGCGTGCTGGGGGCGGGGGTGGCCATGCTCGCCCTGCCCGGGCCGGGGATCGTTGTCATCTTCATCGGTCTGGCGATCCTGGCGACCGAGTTCGCCTGGGCGGAGCGCACCCTCGACCGCACGAAGGCCCGGGCCACCGATGCCACGCTGCGCCTCACCGCCAACGCGTTCAGCCGATCGGTGTTCGGCATCATGGGATCGGCTCTCGTGGTCGGGGGCGGGGTCGCCGCCGTGCTCGCCGACGAGTTTCGCTACCTCGGATTCGCGGCGATTTTCGCCGGAGCGTGCGCACTCGCGGTGCTCGTGCCCCGTGTGCGGCGATGGATCGCCTCTGCGGGTGCGACACCCGTCGAGTGATCGACGGTTCATACGCGTCCGAATGGTGTGACGCACGTCCCCTGTGACACAAAGGAGGGCGACTGAAAGCTCTGTGGGTGAACGGTTAGTTTCCTCTCGGGAGCACTCGCTCCGTTCCATACCCCCAGGGAGAACAACATGAACATCCAGAAGAAGTTCGCCGCGGTGGCAGTCGCCTCGGCGATGCTGCTCGCCGCGTGCGGCAGCGACGACTCCGGCTCCGACACCACGATGCCTGCCGAGCCCGGCACCGTCGTCGATGTCGCCGTCGCCACCGATGGTTTCGAGACCCTGGTACAGGCCGTGACGGCCGCCGACCTCGTCGCCACCCTGTCGGGCGAGGGCCCGTTCACGGTCTTCGCGCCCACCGATGAGGCGTTCGCCGCGCTGCCCGAGGGCCTCCTCGAGAAGCTGCTGCTCCCCGAGAACAAGGCCGTTCTCGTGCAGATCCTCACCTACCACGTGGTGGCGGGCAAGGTCGGCTCGGCCGATCTCTCCGCCGGTGACGTCGCGTCCGTCGAGGGTTCGAACATCACCGTCGCCATCACCGACGGAAAGGTGTCGCTGAACGGCTCCTCGAACGTCGTCATCGCCGACGTGGCCGCCTCCAACGGCGTCATCCACGCCATTGATGCCGTCATCCTCCCGCCGGGCCTCGACGTCTCGGCACTCTGACGCATAAGCGCACGCGGGCCGGCGGCGACGAGTCGCCGGCCCGCGTGCCCGTCTGCACATAAATGGCGGTCGTGCTCCCGGACCGTCGCGCATCCCTGTGGTAGCACCGTGACCATGTGTTCACGTTCCGTCCGTCTCTTTTCCGTCGCCTGCCTCGCGGCGATCCCCCTTCTCGGTGCCTGCGGGGGAGGCTCCTCCTCCGGATCCGGGTTCGCCGGTTCGCTCGAATGGGAGGAGTGCGAGGACGAGAATCTCCTCGCCTCTGGCGTCGAATGCGCCACGTTCGCGGTGCCCCTCGACTGGTCCGACACCGATGGCGAGACCATCGACCTCGCGCTCGTGCGCATCCCGGCCGGCGGTGAGAGCCGTGGCATTCTGCTCGCCAATCCGGGCGGTCCCGGGGCGTCCGGCATCGATTTCGTCGTGAACACCGGCACCGCGATGGTGTCCGATCTGGGCCTCGGCGAGTACGACATCGTCGGCTTCGACCCGCGGGGCACGGGGAGGTCCACACCCCTGCGCTGCGTGGACGACGCCGACCTCGACGTGTGGCTGTACGTGGATTCCACCCCCGACGACGCCGCCGAGCAGGCCCTCTACGACGAGTACGACGAATTCTTCGAGGAGAAGTGCGCCGAGGTGTACGGCGACGACCTGCGTCACTATTCCACCGAGGCCACGGCCCGCGACATGGACGCCATCCGGGCGGCCTCCGGGTTCGACGAGATCGCTTATTACGGGGTCTCCTACGGTACGTACCTGGGGGGCGTGTACGCCACGTTGTTCCCCGACCGCGTGGGAGTCATGCTCCTCGACGCCGCGTTCGATCCCGCCGGCGACACCCCGGAGCAGGCCCGCACCACCCAGACCATCGGGTTCGAGAAGGCCCTCAACAACTGGGCCGACTGGTGCGAGTCGAGCGACACATGTGCGTACCGGTCACGCGACGTGCTCGCGGACTGGGACGATCTCGTCGAGCGTCTCGACTCCGATCCGTTCGAGACGGACGGCCGAACGGTGAACGACACGGTGCTCGGAACCGCGACGGTGTCGGCGTTGTATTCCGAGACGCAGTGGGCACAGCTCGGTGTCGCTCTGGCGACAGCGGAAGAGGGCGACGGCACCGGCCTCCTGGCGCTCGCCGACTCGTACCACGAGCGCAGCGACGACGGCACGTACGCCGCGTCGTCGCAGGCGTTCCCCATCATCAGGTGCGCGAGCGGCTTCTACAACGAGGACCCCGCCGACCCCGAGGCTCTCCTCGAGACCCTGCTCCGGGAGGCGCCGCGCATGTCGAAGGGGACCACCGTCGACGACCTCACGGGGACCGGCTGCGAGGGTCTCACCGAGGACGCCGACATCATCGAGCTGTCCTACGACGGTGATGCCCCGATCGTGGTCGTCGGGGGCGAGAACGATCCCGCCACACCCATCCGCTGGGCCGAGGAGATGGCCGCCAGCCTCGGTGCTCCTCTCGTGCGCTTCACCGGCGAGGGTCACGGATTCGCGCTCGACTCACTCTGTGTCGCCGACATCGCCCTGTCGTTGTTCGCCGACGGCACCCTCCCCGACGACGAGACCGTCTGCGAGCCCGATCCCGACCTCACCGAACCCGAATGGTGGGCCGACGTTCCCGGTCCGGCCTCGGGGGAGAAGCGCATCGACGGTTCCACCTTCGACGGACTTTTCGGCTTCCGCCCCTCCCGTTTCTGGCGGGAGTACCGGGTCTCCTCCGTCGGTGTCGAGGAGGCCTACGCCCGGTTCGTCGAGCGCATGGCGACGGCGGACTTCGTTCCCGATGACCCTTCCGCCGTCGAAGCGAGTTCGGCGCCGCAGTTCTTCGAGGACGCCAACGGCAACTTCGTGGGTCTCTTCACGGTGTCGCAGGAAGAACTCGAGTCCTACGGCTTCACGGACGTCGTGCCGCAGGGCCACACGTTGATGGCCCTCTACTGGTATCCACTGGGAGACTGATCGGGCAGCGCACCGGGAACACCCGACCACCCACCGTCCCACCGGGGTAGGGAATTCGGTAGCGTCTTCCGGGTGACCGAGGGCCTCCACGCGACCGATCTGCCGGGGAACGTGGCGTGGGTTGCAGAGCGTCTCGGACTCGTCGGCACCGACGGTTCGGTGCGCACCGATGCCCTGCGTGCGATCTCGGTCGGAGACCTCCTGGATGCCGGTTTCATGAACGCCGACCAACTCGGTGCCTTCATGACGGACCTGTCCCGACACCTCGACAGCGACACGACGAGTTCGCCGGAGGCAACGCATCCCGGCACCGCTCCGGCACAGGTTCGGCGGCGCCGCACCACCGGCCCCAGCAAGGCCGACGCCCGCCGCGAATTGTCCGCGAGCATCCTGGGTCATCTGCTCCTGTGCCCGGGCTCGACGGTCGACGAGGTGGCCCGGGCGCTCGGCGAGGACCTGACCGCGGTGACCGCGGCGGCGGGCCCCGTGGACTGGCTCATCCTCGCGGCGCACGAGCTCGCCGACGAGGGACAGCACGCAGAGTCCGCCGCGGTGGCCGCCACGCGCACCCGAGCCCTCGCCGCCCTG
>JBDLRG010000135.1:0-2979 GCA_039800125.1 Actinomycetota bacterium | reverse complement strand
GAGGACCACCTCGCGCGGAGCCAGCAGGTCGGCGACGCGTCGGGCGAGCGCCGGATCACCCGGGGCCGGGTATTCGACGGCGAACAACTCGTCGGGGAATCCCCAGAAGTCGTGGATGGTGCGGGGCCGGGCCATGGCGGTCACCGCGGTGGCGGGGATCCACCAATGCGCCGAGATCGCCAGGATCGCCCGGGGACCCGGGATGCCGGCCGCGAATTCGCGCCATGCCCGGGTGTGGACGTTGTCCTCGAGGGTGTTCATCGGGCTGCCGTGGCCGACGAACACCGCCGGCATGCGTTGCTGGTTCACCGCGGGTCCCTTCCGAGTGCCGTCACCATGGCGAGAGCGTATCGATAGGCACCGGAGGAGTGGACGGGGCACCGCTCGACGAGACCCTGCTCGTTCCCGGTGCGCGTCGGGCAAAAGTGCACGCCGTCGGCAGAGCGCACGATGTTCGTGCCGACACCCGTGCTGACGGGACCCGTGCACGGTTCCGTCGGCAGGCAGGGGAGGGTGCGCGCGTACGAGCCGTCCGGGTTCTCCACCGCCGCGCCGGCGTCGACGAAGGACACCCGGCGGCGGTCGGCGAAGACGATCTCCTTGTAGACCGCGCCGATGCCGTCCTGCACCCGTCCGTCGTCCGACCCTGCGTTCGTCATCACCGGGGGTGCGACGAGGAAGACCCTCGTTCCCGCGGGAGCGAAGATGGCGATGGCGGCGAGAGCGTCGTCGCGGTACTTGCGGAAGTACTCCGGTGTTCCGGGGTCGTAACCCGCCATGCAGGGAGTCAGGGCATTGCCACTGAAGGCGATGTGCACGGCGGAAAGATCGATGACCGCGGCGAGGGCCGCCATGTCGTCGAGCATGTCGCAGATGGCCGTTCCCCCGAAGGTGGCCACCCGGACGGGTGGCGTTCCCGCGTCGGCGAGGAGGCGTTCGTAGAAGGGCTCGGCCTCCCAGGCGAGGGAGTCACCGAAGAGACCGACCGGGTCGGGGGGCACTGTGGTCGGTGGCGGCACTGGGGTCGTGCTCGGTGCGACGGAGGAGGGCGCCTCCCCGGACGATCCCTGCGGCGAACCCCCGCATGACGCGAGGAACAGGGCGCCCACCAGCATCACGGTGACCGCCGTGCGGCGACCGGGTCCGCGGGGGACCCGGTCGCCGGCAGTGGAGTCGATGGTGCCGATCAGGCCGCGTCGAAACGGTCGGCGTTCATCACCTTGGTCCAGGCACCCACGAAGTCGCGCACGAACTTCTTGCGCGCGTCGGAGGCGGCGTAGACCTCGGCGAGGGCCCGCAGCTGCGAGTTGGATCCGAACACCAGGTCGGCACGGCTGGCGGTCCACTTCGCCGCGCCGGACTTGCCGTCACGGATCTCGAAGTGCTCCTTGGCCGCATCGGTCGGGACCCACGTGTTGCCGCTCTCGAGCAGGTTGACGAAGAAATCGTTCGTCAACTGTCCGGGACGGGCGGTGAGCACGCCGGTCTTGGCCGACTTGTGGGTCGCGCCGAGCACCCGCATGCCGCCCACGAGGACGGTCATCTCGGGGGCTGTCAATCCGAGCAGGCTCGCCTTCTCCAGCAGCAACTGCTCCGTCGGCACACCGAGGTTCGGCTTGATGAAGTTGCGGAAGCCGTCGAAGTGCGGCTCGAGCACCGCGAAGGATGCGGCGTCGGTCTGGGCCTCGGTGGCATCGGTGCGACCCGCGAGGAACGGAACCTCGACCTTCACTCCGGCGTCGGCGGCGGCCTTCTCCACGGCCGCGTTGCCCGCGAGCACGATGAGGTCGGCCATCGACACCTTGAAGTCCTTCTTGATGCCCTCGAGCACCCCGAGGACCTTGGCCAGCTCGGTCGGGTCGTTGGCCTCCCAGTCGCGCTGCGGAGCGAGGCGCACGCGGGCACCGTTGGCGCCGCCGCGCTTGTCCGTGACGCGGAACGTCGAAGCCGAGGCCCATGCCGCCTTCACCAGTTCGGCCACCGAGAGACCGGACGCGAGCACGCGCGCTTTGATCTTCTTGGCGTCCTTCTCGGACACGGGCTTGTGCTCGGCCTTGCCGACCGGGTCCTGCCAGATGAGCTCTTCCTTGGGGACGAGCTTGCCGAGGTAGCGCGAGCGCGGACCCATGTCTCGGTGGGTGAGCTTGAACCATGCCCGGGCGAAGGCGTCCTCGAAGGCGGCCGGGTTCTCGCGGAAGTGCTGCGAGACCTTGGCGTATGCGGGGTCGACCTTCAGGGCCAGGTCGGCCGTGGTCATGATCGGGGCATGACGGCGCGACGCATCGTGGGCGTCGGGCACGGAACCGGCGAGGGCTCCACCCTTCGGGATCCACTGCTGGGCGCCGGCGGGGCTCTTCACGAGCTCCCACTCGTTGTCGAGGAGGATGGCGAAGTAGTCGTGGTCCCACTTGATGGGGTTGCGCGTCCATGCACCCTCGATGCCCGAGGTGATGGTGTCCACGCCCTTGCCCGAGCCCATCGAGTTGGACCATCCGAAGCCCTGGGCCTCGATCGGGGCGGCCTCGGGCTCCGGTCCGACCTGGGCGGGGTCACCCGCGCCGTGGGCCTTGCCGAACGTGTGGCCACCGGCCACGAGCGCGACGGTCTCCTCGTCGTTCATCGCCATGCGGGCGAACGTCTCGCGCACGTCGCGGGCCGACAGCATCGGGTCGGGGTTGCCGTTCGGGCCCTCGGGATTGACGTAGATGAGGCCCATCTGCACCGCGGCGAGCGGATTCTCGAGGACGCGGTCACCGGAGTAGCGCTCGTCGGCGAGCCAGGTCTGCTCCTTGCCCCAGTAGGTCTCGCTGGGCTCCCACACGTCCACGCGTCCACCGCCGAAGCCGAAGGTCTTGAGACCCATGGAATCGATGGCGATGTTGCCGGCGAGCACGAAGAGGTCGGCCCACGAGAGGGCGCGTCCGTACTTCTGCTTCACCGGCCACAGGAGACGACGTGCCTTGTCGAGGTTGCCGTTGT
>JBDLRG010000134.1:0-3851 GCA_039800125.1 Actinomycetota bacterium | reverse complement strand
TCAAGACAGCCACCGCGGACGGCTCGGACCTCGACACGGTGGCTTGCCGCATCGACCACGTGGTGGTGGCGGTCGAGGACCTGGAGGCGGCCGGGGAGTTCTTCACCGGGCTCGGCTTCGTCGTGTCGGCCACGGACGATCCCCAGATGCATCTCGCGGTTGCCGGCGGAGTGACCGTCGTCCTGGTCGGCGCCGACCATGACCCCGCGGTGCGACGCAGGGTGGACGAGCACGGCTCGGGCATCCAGCACGTGGCCATCGAGGTGCTCAATGCCGGCTTCGCCCGCGACGCCCTCGATGCCGCCGGTGTCCCACGACTCACCGACGTCGTCGTCGACGACGACGGCCACGAGCAGTTCTTCACCGCCGTCGATCCGGCCACCGGCGTGCAACTGAGCTTCATCAGCCGCACCGGACATCGAGTACCGCTCACGAGCCACAACGTGCGCGCCCTTTTCGCGGCCGTCAACGGCGGCTTGTCGTGACCGAACAGTCGCGATTCGACGCCCGGTCGGTGGTCGCCGACCACCCTCTCGCAGCGGGCCTCGTCGAGGACCTGCTCTCGGCCCCTCTCGACGAACTGATGGCCCGTGCTCGTGCGGTGCGCGACGCCGCCCACGGCACCCGCATCACGTATTCACCCAAGGTCTTCATTCCTCTCACGATGCTGTGTCGTGACAAGTGCGGCTATTGCACCTTCGCCCAGCCGCCGGCGCGCCTCGAGAAGCCCTATCTCGAACCCGACGACGTGCTGGCCATCGCCCGTCAGGGCGCCCGCACCGGCTGCCACGAGGCTCTCTTCACACTCGGTGAGCGACCCGAGCTGCGCTACGAGGCTGCCGCCACCTGGCTGCGTGAGCGCGGCTACGACTCGACCGTCCACTACGTGCACGACATGGCCCGGCTGGTGCTGGACGAGACGGGACTCCTCCCCCACGCGAACTGCGGAGCCCTCCACCCCGACGAGCTCGCTCTGTTGCGACCGGTGTCGCCGAGTCAGGGGATGATGATCGAATCGCTGCGCGACGACCTCGAGTGCCACCGCGGGGCTCCCGACAAGGCGCCGTGGCGCCGCGTCGACACGTTGTGCTCGGCGGGCGAACTGGCGATTCCGTTCACGTCGGGCATCCTCGTCGGCATCGGCGAGGACCGCCGCGACCGCCTCGAAGCGCTCGCGTTCCTCGCGGCCGCGGCCCGCCGCTGGGGTCACCTGCAGGAGGTGATCGTGCAGAACTTCCTCCCGAAGGCGGGAACGGCCATGCACCGCTCGCGCCCCTGCCCCGAGGACGAGTACCTGTGGTCGATCGCCGTGGCGCGCCTTGTGCTGCCCCCTGCGGTCCACCTGCAGGCCCCGCCGAACCTGTCCGACGACTTCGGTGTGCTGCTCGACGCGGGCATCGACGATTGGGGCGGGGTCTCCCCCGTCACCGCCGACCACGTGAACCCCGAGCGCCCCTGGCCGGCACTCGAGCGACTGGCCGAGGTCACCGAGGCCCGCGGCTTCGCGCTCGCTCCACGGCTCACCATCTACCCCTCGCACGCGCTCGAGCCGCAGCGATGGCTCGACCCGGCCCTGCGGTTCGCCGTGCTCGACCGCAGCGACGCCGAGGGCCTGGGGCGCGACGACCCCGGTGCGGTGTGGCCCGAGCGGGTCACGGCCGCCGACACCGTGCACGACGGCGCCGAGGTGGTGCTCGTGGGGCACAGGTCGAGTCAGTGGTACTCGGGATCGAACGTGCGGCCTCCCCGTCTCGTGCCCCATCCGTCACCGTCCGCGCGCGGCCGCATCGCCGAGGTGCTCGCCGGACACGCCGACGGACAGGACATCGGACTCGACGAGATCGTCGCCCTCTTCTCGGCGCGCGGACCAGAAGTCGGCGAGGTCGCCCGCTATGCCGACGAGCTGCGCCGCCGCGCCGTCGGCGACACGGTCACGTGGGTGCACAACCGCAACATCAACTACACGAACGTGTGCACCTACAAGTGCCGCTTCTGCGGGTTCTCCAAGGGTCCCCTCAGCCTCAACCTGCGCGGCACGCCGTACCTGCTCGGCCTCGACGACATCGCCGAACGCGCCCGCGAGGCCGCCGACCGCGGCGCCACCGAGGTCACCCTGCAGGGGGGAATCCATCCGGATTTCGACGGCGACTACTACATCGACGTGACGCGGGCAGTGAAAGAGGCCGTCCCGGACATGCATGTCCACGGCTTCACTGCACTCGAGGTGACGGAGGGCGCGCGCCGCAACGGCGAGTCGCTCTCCTCGTACCTCGGGCGCCTGAAGCAGGCCGGGCTGGCGTCCCTTCCCGGCACCGCGGCCGAGATCCTCGACGACGAGGTGCGCCGGGTCCTGTGCGCCGACAAGGTGGACACCGAGGAATGGCTCGAGTGCCACCGACAGGCCCATCTCATCGGCCTGCACTCGAACGTCACGATCATGTTCGGCAGCATCGAGGGACCGGTCTCGTGGGCGCGACACATGCTCGTCACACGGGCGTTGCAGCGCGAGACGGGCGGATTCACCGAGTTCATCCCGCTGCCCTTCGTGCACATGGCCTCCCCCATCTACCTGCAGCGCGCCGCCCGGCGCGGACCCACCTTCCGCGAGACGGTCCTCATGCACGCCGTCGGGCGCATCGTGTACGACGGCCTCATCGACAACGTGCAGGCCAGCTGGGTGAAGATCGGCACCGACGGGGCGATGCAATTGCTGTCGGCCGGGTGCAATGACCTGGGGGGCACGCTCATGGACGAGAACATCTCGCGAGCAGCCGGCGCGAACCACGGTCAGCAGATGACCGAGGGGCGGTTCGCCGAGGTGGTGGCCCCGACCGGTCGGCGACTCGTGCAACGCACCACCGGGTACCGACCCGTCGAGACCCTCGCCGGGGCCTGAGGCGCCCCGTCCCGCGGGGGTCGGGGCGTCAGCCGGGACGTCGGGCCCGCACGGCGGCGCGGGCGTGCTCGATGTCGAGGGCGAGCTGAGCGCGCAGGTCGTCGACACCACCGAACTGACGCTCACTGCGCAGGAACGCGAGGAAGCGCACGGCAGCGTCCTCGCCGTAGAGATCGCCCTCGAAATCGAGGAGGTGCACCTCGAGGAGCGACACGTCGGCATCGGCGTAGAACGTGGGACGCCGGCCGAGGTTGATGGCACAGGCGTGCTCCGAGCCGTCGGGACGCACGTGGAGTCCGGCATAGACACCGTCGGCCGGCATGCAGGTGCCGAGGGGAACCTCGACGTTGGCAGTGGGGAAGCCGATCGTGCGCCCGCGTTGGTCGCCGGTCCCCACCCGTCCGTGCACCTCGTGCCAACGCCCGAGCATGCGGGTGGCCGTGTCGATCTCGCCGCCCGCGAGGGCGCGCCGAATGGCCGTGGAACTCACGGGTTCGTCCACCCCGTCTGCCCGCGGCACGAGAGCGAGGGGCTCGCAGACGAATCCGTGACGACCGCCCATCTCGTTCAACAGGGCGACGCTTCCCGCCCGCCCGTGCCCGAAGCGGAAGTCCTCCCCGACGTGCACCACCTTCGCGGAGAGTCCCCGCACGAGGACGCGTTCGACGAAATCCTCCGCAGCCTCGGCGGCCTGGCCTTCGTCGAAGCGCACGACCACCACCGCGTCGACGCCCGTCGAGGCGAGAAGAGACGTCTTCTGCTCGAGCGAAGTGAGCATGCGCGGCGCCGCCTCGGGGCGCACGACGCTGGCTGGATGGCGATCGAAGGTCACGACGACGCTGCGGCATCCCTCGCGCGCGGCGCGCTCGCGCACCGCAGCGATGACGGCTCGGTGTCCCACGTGCACTCCGTCGTAGGCGCCGATGGTGACGATCGTGCGCTCGCCCGGGAACGG
>JBDLRG010000133.1:0-4906 GCA_039800125.1 Actinomycetota bacterium | reverse complement strand
GATTTCCGGCCGAGTCCCACAGGAGGGAACCCTCGCCCCGGACGATCTCGATGAACGTGTCCGCCGACGGCTTGGCGAACGAATGGAGGAACCGTCCCGGCATGGATGAAGCCTATTCCCGTCGACGCGGCGAATTACCCTCGTCCCGTGATCCAGTGGGCGACCGACTTCATCGATGCGATCGGCCTCGCCGGCGTCGCACTCCTCGTTCTCCTCGAGAATGTCTTTCCGCCGATCCCCTCGGAGGTGGTGTTGCTGCTCACCGGCTTCAACGTCGGGGAGGGTCGCTTCGATGCGGTGAGCGCCGTGGTGGCCGCGACGGCGGGCTCGGTGGCGGGCGCCTGGATCCTCTATGGCATCGGACGGGTTCTCAGCGAGGAACGACTCGAGGCTCTCGTGGCCGGTGCGGGTCGATTCGTCGGGGTGAAGCCACGCGACGTCGAGAAGGGTTTCGACTGGTTCCATCGCCACGGTGCGCCCGTGGTCTTCTTCGGGCGTCTCGTGCCCGTCGTGCGGTCGGTGGTGAGCATCCCGGCCGGTGCCGACGGCATGCCCCTCGCCCGGTTCACGGCGATGACCGCGGCGGGCTCGGCGGTGTGGAACACGGTGTGGGTGTGCATCGGTTGGGGACTCGGCGACCGCTGGCAGGAGGCCGAGGAATGGGGATCGTGGATCCAGTACGCGGTGCTGGTGACGATCGCCGTGGCGACGGTGGTGCTCGTCGTGCGCTCCCGGCGTTCGCGGACCTGAAGGCCCGTCCGCTGGCGGCCCTGCCCCGTGTCAGTGTCGGCGTTGTTGCGCGGCGCGAATCTCGGCCTCGGCGTTCTGCACGCCGGACCAGGTGCCCACCGTGGACTGTTTGCCCGGCTCGATGAGCTTGTAGACCTCGAAGAAGTTGGCGATTTCCTCGAGAAGGAAGGGCGGGGCGTCCCCGAGGTCGCGCATCCCGTCGTAGCGGGGATCGCGCGACGGGACGCACAGGACCTTGGCGTCGGGACCCGCCTCGTCCGACATCCAGAACACCCCGATGGGCCGCACCCACATGTGGCAGCCGGGGAACGTGGACTGGGGAAGAATGACGAGGGCATCGAGGGGATCACCGTCCTCGCCGAGCGTGCCGGGGAAGAAGCCGTAGTCGAGCGGGTACTGGGTGGCGGTGAACAGCGTCCGGTCGAGCCACACCTCGCCGGTGTCGTGATCGATCTCGTACTTGTTGCGGGATCCCTGCGGGATCTCCACGACCATCTCGACTTCCATCAGAGGACGACGACCTTGGTTCCCACGGTGGCGAACTTCCAGAGGAACTCGGCATCGAGCTTCGCCTGGCGTTGACAGCCTCCGGAGAGTCGTGCTCCCAACTCCTCCTCGGTCTGGTACACCTTGCCGGTGCTGCGCTTCACCGGGATCTGATGGAAGCCGATGGCGCCGATGTCGGTCTTGAGCCAACGCACCATGTACTTGAGGGTGGCCTTGCCGTTCCAGGCGGTGGTGTACTCGGACCTGCTGTAGACCCTGTGGGTCCCCGGCGTCTCGTTGTTGTACTTCGAGCCCGAGATCAGCCACGACCGAACGATGCGGCCCTTGGCGTCCACCGCCCACACGCGCTGTCCCTCGCGGTCGTACACGATGCGTCGGCCGGTGCCCGACTTCGCCGGCAGCGGTGGTGCCGTGTCACCGGCCGAGGCCACGGACGACAGCGGATACCCGGTGAGGTCCTTGGCGCCCTTCGGCGGGACCGGGGTGCGGATGATGTTGGCGTTCTCGTCGGGCCAGATGCCGAGTGAGAGGCAGGTCTCGCGACCGGCCACCCCGTCGACGAACATGTCGCGCTCGGTCTGGAGCTTCGTCACGGCAGCGACCGTGGCACCGTCGTAGACGCCACTGGCTGCGCCCGACAGGTAGCCCTCGCGGATGAGGGCCTGCTGGAGACAGGTGACGTCGGCGCCCGAATTGCCCGAACGCATGCTGGCATTCATGGTGACGGTGCAGCCGTCCTCGCTGTCGGCGGGGTCGACCACGGCACCGGGGACGGTCGTCCCAGGGGTGGTGGAGGGTGGCACGGTGGGTTCGGCGCTCTCGGGTTCCTCGTCCACGATGCCGGCCTCGACGGGGACCGAATCGGGGGACACGGACTGCTGGGTATCGGAGGCCGTGCCGAGCAGGACGAACCCTCCGAGGAGCCCGAACACGAGGAGAAGAAGGAGGGCGTGATTCTGCTGGGGGGGCTGGCGACGGGTCATGGTGGTTCCTGCAGTGTGCGCACGACGCCGACAGCCTATCGCTGGGGTCGGAAGGGCTCTGGTCAGCCTGTCGCGGCATGTCGCCCGCCACTAGGTTGCCTCGCATGAGATGGGCCGTTCCGACACAGGGTGCACGATCGACCGCGGCGGTGGCCTCCCTCGCGGCCGGAGCCACCCACGCCGTGGCGGTGGGGCTGCATGCCGAGGAGCCGGCCAGTGCGCGGGTGTTCCTGCTGCTCGCCGCCTTCCAAGTGGCATGGGGCGTGTCGCTCATGACCGCGGTTCGTACGAGGCTGATGGCCTTCGGTTCCGTGCTGCAGATCGGCGCTGTGGCCGGGTGGATTGCCACTCGCACGACGGGCATCGGATTCGTTCCGGGGCTCTCCGAGCCGGAGTCCCCCCAACCCCTCGACACGTTCGCGGCGGTGTGTGCCGTCGCATCGGTGCTGGTACTCGTCGTGGCGTCGCGGCACCCGGGTGACGCGATCTCGGTACGCTCCACCCGGCTCGCGGCTCCCGTCGTGGCGGTGCTCGGCATCGCGGCGGCATGGAACGTGTCGGTGCACGATCACGGACACGGCCACGACCTCGAGGTCGTCGACACGGTCGAGAGTGGTCTCGTCATCGCCGCCGACGGGGTCATCATCGGGTGGCCGTCGCCCGTTGCTGCAGGGACGACCCCGGACGCGAACGCCCATGTGGTCACACCCGATCAGGCCCGCGCACTGGCTTCGGGCTGGCCACGACGTTTCGATCCGGCCGTCGCCCTGGATCTCTCCGGAGTCGGGGGAGTCTCACCCCTCCAGGAGCAACGCGCCCGCGCCATTCTGGCCGACACCACCGCCTCGCTCGCCCGTTTCACCCGTGTCGAGGACGCCGAGGCGGCCGGTTACCGGTCGATCGGGGACTCGGTCACCGGATACGAGCACTTCATCCGCTGGGACCTCGTCGACGACGGGCGACTGTTCGACGCCGCGTACCCCGAATCGCTCGTCTATCGGGTGGACGGACGTCGCCGCACGCTCGTGTCGGCGATGTACATCGCCTCGCCGGGAACCGCCATCAACGACGCGACCCTGGCCGACTACGCGGGTGGGCTCATGCAGTGGCACCGCCACACCAATCTGTGTTGGCGCGACGTGGGGGGAGTGCCGCGCGTGAGCGGGGTCACCCTGTCGGACGGTTCCTGCATCATCGGAACGCCGGGAGACCCGGTGCGCACGAGCCCGATGGTCCACGTGTGGATCTCACCGCACCAGTGCGGCCCCTTCGCAGCGGTGGAGGGAGTCGCCGCGGGCACGGCCGGTGTGCCCGAGAGCCAACGGGTCGACCTGTGCAACGCGTCCCACTGAGGACGGAGCTGGATACACTTCGTCCCGCACACGCGGCTATTACATAAAGGTAGTGTCTCAGCCTTCCAAGCTGATGGTGCGGGTTCGATTCCCGCTAGCCGCTCCACTCTCCGGGTCCGGGTCCGCGACCCGACATCGTTACGCTCGGGACACCATGTTGATGCGCCTGCTGACCGCGACCCTCGGTCGCTACCGCCGGGTGCTCATCCTCGTGGCGGTCTTCCAGGCGCTCCAGTCCTTCGCCGGTCTCGTGCTGCCGCGGCTCAACGCCGACATCATCGACAAGGGTGTGCGCACGGGCGACGACGGATACATCGTACGGATGGGCGGTTGGATGCTGGTCGTGTCGCTCGTGCAGGTCGGCTTCTCCGTGGCCGCGGTGCGCTGGGGGTCGCGGGCGGCGATGGGATTCGGTCGTGACACCCGCGCGTCGGTGTTCCGCCGGGTGAACGGATTCTCCGCGCGCGAGGTGGCGCGATTCGGGGCGCCGTCGCTCATCACCCGCATCACGAACGACGTTCAGCAGGTGCAGATGCTCGTGCTCATGACGTGCACCCTCCTGCTCGGGGCACCCTTCACTGCCGTCGGCGGCCTGTGGATGGCGAACCGGGAGGAGGCCTCGCTCTCCTGGATCCTGCTCGTGGCGATCCCGCTTCTCGCCGTCGCCTTCATCGGGATCATCTCCCGGATGGTGCCGACCTTTCGACTCGTGCAGGAGCGCATCGATCGCATCAACACGATCCTGCGCGAGCAGTTGACGGGAATCCGCGTCGTGCGTGCCTTCGCCCGGGAGCCGGAGGAGACCGCGCGCTTCGCCGCAGCGAACGAGCAGCTCACGACCACCTCATTGAGGGGCGGACGGCTCATGGCCCTGATGTTCCCCACGGTGACGATCGGCATGAACCTGTCGAGCGTCGCCGTGGTGTGGTTCGGTGCCGACCAGATCGCCGCCGGTCGCATGGGAGTGGGGTCGCTCGTGGCCTACCTCACCTATCTCACCCAGATCCTCATGTCGGTGATGATGGCCAGCTACATCATGGCCCTCCTGCCGAGGGCATCGGTGAGCGCGGAACGCATCATGGAGGTGCTCGACACCGAGTCCTCCGTCGTCGAGACCGGGGTGCCCGTGACACCCGCGGAGGGTCCGGCCAGCCTCGAATTCGAATCGGTGAGCTTCGCCTATCCCGGCGCTGGCAAGCCGGTGCTCCGCGACGTGACCTTCCGGGTCGATGCAGGGCAGGTGCTCGCGGTGGTGGGCGGAACCGGCTCGGGGAAGACGAGTCTGGTCAACCTCGTGTCGCGCCTTGTCGATGC
>JBDLRG010000132.1:0-3154 GCA_039800125.1 Actinomycetota bacterium | reverse complement strand
GACGCCGTGCCGCCCTCACGATGTCGCGGGATCGGGCCGCGGAGAGTCGGACCCGTCCCGTGCGGTACGGCACCACGAGGTCCTCGCGCAGGGGCCGCTCGCGGTCGTGCACCGCCTTGTCGACCACCCGGGCCATGCGCACGTCACCCTTGATCCGCATCACGGCGGCGTCCTCGACGAGCCCCCACGTCGGCCCCTTGACGAGATCGGCGAGCACGACCTGTTCCACACCCGCCTCCCCGAGCGAGGGGAGCACCCGTTCGATGTAGCGAAGGAAGACCCGGTTCGGTCCGATCACGAGAACGCCCTGGTCCTCGAGCGGGAACCGGTGCGTATAGAGGAGGTATGCCGCGCGGTGCAGTGCCACGACGGTCTTTCCCGTGCCCGGACCGCCCTGCACCACGAGGACGCCGGACTGGGGCCAACGGATGATCTCGTCCTGCTCGGACTGGATCGTGGCCACGATGTCGCCGAGTTGCCCCGTGCGACCACGCTCGAGCACGCCGATGAGGGTGCTGTAGCCGCGCAGGCCACGACCGGGTGCATCCCCGCCGAGACCCTCGTCCTGTCCGACGCCGAGATGACCCTCTCCGAAGAGTTCGTCCTCGATGCCGAGCAGGGTCGAGCCCTCCACGGCGAAGTGCCTGCGCCGCACGAGACCCATCGGCTCGCGCCCGGTGGCGCGGTAGAAGGGCTCAGCGACCGGGGCGCGCCAGTCGACGACGACCGGTTCGTACTCGGCATCGGCCACGGCGAGACGACCGATGTGGAAGGCCTCGGCGGCGTCGGCCTCGGCGAGGCGGTCGATGCGACCGAACACCAGCGCGGCATCGCCCAGTTCCAGTTGTTCGAGGCGGCGCACCACCTGTTCGTCGAAGGCGTTGCGGTCGAATCGGTTCTGGAACGTGCCACCGGAGCCGGTCTCGGTGAGTTCGCGGATGCGCAGGGCGCTGCCACGGGAGGCCTCGAGGCACCGGTACGCGTGGAGGATGTACTCCTGCTCGTCCGCGAATTCCGGATGTTCCTGGGTCATGTTCCTCCCCCGGTTCACGGCAGCGCATGGGCCGAATTCAGGGTCCGTCCATGTTATCGGTGCACACATCGGGCCCCGCCGGGGCGACCTGACACCGACGCCAAGATCCGTCACCATCACCGCCCCCCGAGGAACGGAGAAGCACATGCCCCCACGACTGTCCCAGCGCAACGGGCCGGGGCTCCCGCCCCCGTGGATGGCCGCACTGCTGTGCGTCGCCGCGCTCACCTCGCTCTCGATGATTCCCGTCGGTGGCCGCGCCGCCCTCGCCGACGGTGGATCCGGAACGGGCTCGGGGTCCGTGGTGGGCGACACCATCGAGGCCGACATCCGATGGAACGCCGACAGCGAGACGAACGGGTGCCGATGGAGCGTGGCCGGCGTGGTCGATCCCCGGTCCGGCTCGGTGCGCGAGGGCTCCCGCCGTCGAACCGTGGGCGGGGTGGAGGAACTGCTCTACCTGCGCGAATGTCCGGGCATCGTCACCCGGCACTGGATCCGCCGTGATGCGAGCGATCGCATGGCCGTGGCGGCACGGGCGCGTGCCAGTCGACTCGTTCCCGCCCTGCTGGCCCGTACGGCTCCACCGGCGGCCGACATGGTCGTCAACGTCGGCACGTGGTTCTGGGTGCCCCGCGCCGTGTGGAGACCGGTTCAGGTGACGGCCACCATCGTCACCCCGTACGGGCCCATCTCCGTCACGGTCATCGCCCGCCCGACGACCCTCGTCTGGTCGCCCGGGGACGGTGGACGCTCGACCTCGTGCCGTGGCCCGGGGCAGCCCTGGCAGCCGCGCCACGGTGACCGCGCGGCCACCGCCTGCATGCACACGTACCGCTCGGCGTCCCACACCGTGCGATCGCACACCTACGGGGCCCGCATGACGGTCGTGTGGAAGGTCACCTGGAGATCGTCCCTCCTCGTGGGCGGTTCCCTCCCCGACATCCGCACGGGTGTCGGACTCGACGTGGTCGTACGCGAACTGCAGGCACTCGGTCGCTGACGGAAGCAGGGGCGACGCGCGACGGCGAATAACCTTCCTAGGTGGCCCCGCACCGCGGCCGCACCGAGCCAAGGAGCACACCCCCATGAGCGACGACAAGGACCGCTTCGTACTCGACCGGCGCTACGCCGCCACCCTCGCCGCCATGGACGACGCGGACATCGACGCCCTCGGACGGGCCCTCGAGGGCGACATCCGTGACGCCCTCGCCCGCATCGCCGGACTCCCGGCGAACGCCTTCGACGAGGGTTCGGCCCTCGGTGCGATGATCCGCGACGGCGCGGCCAGGCGTCGCACGGCCCACGACGTCGGTGTGGTGCTCGGCGAGCCGTGCACCTCGTGGTGCATCGAGGAGCTCGGTGCCGCGTCGGAGAACCCCACGCTCGAGGACCTGCACGGGCTCCTGCCGTCGGCCATCGAGCGCTTCGGGTTGCCCGCGGTGAGGCTGATGGTCATCCAGTACTCGCGTTCGCTGAAGGGCTTCCGCGAACTGGTCGCCTCCGATGAGCGTTTCTCCGTCGCCGGCACTGCCCCGGCCGCTCCCCTGCGCGAGGTGGACGAGGCGGCACAAGCCGCCAAGCGCGCCGCCCGCAAGGAGCGCAAGGCCGCCGAGAAGGCCGCGCGCTCCAAGCAGCAGAGCCGGCGCTGACGAGCCGCCGACGTCAGGGCGTCGGCGGTGGGGGCGGCACGGGCCGGGCGGCGTCGATCCGGGCCTTCTCCGCGAGCAGCTCCCCTTCGAAACGCGCCAGCGTTCCCGTGGCGAGCGCCGAGGCCAACTCCAGCCGGAACTGCACGTCGGTGCCCACGCTGCTGCCGTAACCGATGCCGGTCGGCTTGGTGCGATTGCGCACGGCGAACACCGTGTAGCCCTCGGGCATGTGGGTCATGCCGAGCATCTTGGCGAAGGACCATTCCTGGTTGCGCCGCGACCCCACGAAGATGACCCGCTTGTCGGTGATGAGGGCGTTGCCCTCGTCGGTCATCGTGGTCTGCTCGCGACCGGGGACCGTCTTGCCCGAGATGCGGCCGGTGTTGAGACGCACCCCGCCGAAGAGCGGGAACGAGACACCGCCGTACCCGCCCTTCGTGCGCGACGGCGCACGCACGTTCTCGAGGTA
>JBDLRG010000131.1:0-16793 GCA_039800125.1 Actinomycetota bacterium | reverse complement strand
CGACGAGCATGACCTGCACCTTGATGCGGCCACCCTACTTTTCCCGGGTTCCGGCCCGACTAGGTTCGGTACATGGATTTCATCAACGCTGTCCGTTCCGGTTTCGTCAACTACGCAGTCTTCGAGGGTCGGGCGAATCGCCCCATGTTCTGGTGGTGGGTCCTGTTCTCGTCGATCGTCGGTCTCGTGGTGTCGGAGAGCGATCTCCTCAGCCTCCTCGTCAATCTGGCGCTCCTCGTGCCGTCGATCTCGGTGGGAGCCCGCCGCATGCACGACATCGGCCGGAGCGGGTGGTGGCAGATCGTGCCCCTCTACAACATCTATCTCGCCGTGCAGCCGGGTGATCCGGGGATGAACGCCTACGGTCCTCCCGCGCCTCCCCTCCGGTACGAGGCCTGACGGCGACCCCGCCCGGGGGAAGCGCGTCGACACCCTGTCGTACACTCGTCCGATGATGGGCAAGAGAACGATCCCGCGGTTCTTCGATCTGCTCGCACTCTGGGGAGTGGCCGTCGTCCAACCGCTGCTGTCCATTCTCGGCGGCAACACCGAGTACTTCGTCCGCTTCGGCATCCCGCAGCGGTCCATCATCGGATTCACCGTGGCGTTCGTTTTGCTCGTGCCGGTCGTCCTCTGCGCCGTCGGGGCGGCCCTCTTCCGCTGGCCCCGGGCGGAGGAGACGTGGCACTCCGCCGTCGTGGCCGTGCTCGGGTTCCTCGTGGCCGGACAGATCCTCAAGTTCGGGTTGTCCCTCGGAGGAGTCGTCTACGTCGTCGCCGCACTCTGTGCGACGGCCGTGGGCCTGTTTCTGTGGCGCCGGTACGAGCCGATACGGCAGTGGTTGCGCTTCCTGGCGGTCGTTCCCCTGGTGTCGGCGTCCCTCTTCGTGCTGACGACGCCGGCTGGCCGCTATGCGCGGGCCGACTCGTCGATGGAGACGGTGGCCGGGGCCACCGACGTCCCCGTCGTCATGGTCATGTTCGACGAGTTCCCTGTCGCCTCGCTCCTCGACGGTTCTGGGCGCGTCGATGCCGTGCGTTTCCCCCATTTCGCCAGGCTCGCCGGGATGTCCACGTGGTATCGGCAGGCCACCACCGAGTCCGAGGTCACGTCGTACGCCGTGCCCGCCGCCCTGAGCGGCGTCACCCCGAGTGAGGGACTCAGTGCGACGTGGGTCGACCACCCTCGGTCGGTCTTCTCGCTGTTCGCCGGCTCGCATGACATGAACGTTTCGGAGACGGTCACCCGGTTGTGCGACCCGACGCTGTGCGGAGATGGTGTCCCCGCGGTCACGGACTGGCGAGGGTTCCTCCGCGGGCTCTCGCGGCTGTATCGCCAGCGGGTCGACACCACCCTCGCCGACGAGTTCAACGCGGTGGCCGGCGTGGAGGGGACCGTGACCGGGGAGGACGCCGACGTCTTCGACACCTCCGGGTCCGTCGCCCCCGTCCCCGGCGTGGGGAACTTCGTCGCTCTCGAGCAGACGACACGGTTCCGCGCATGGGTCGAACGCATCGATGACGCGAGAGGCGCGCAGTTCTCGTACCTGCACGTCCTCATGCCGCACCAGCCGTGGGTCTACCTGCCCTCGGGCATGAACTACGGAACCGACGCCCTCGAGTCCCTCCCCGACGAGACGGAATGGGAGACCCGGGTGTTCCGCCAACGGCATCTCTTCCAGGCACAGCATGCCGATCGTCTCATCGGTGAGATGCTCGACAGGCTGGAGTCGACGGGAATCCTCGACGAGGCCATGGTCGTGGTCACCGCCGACCACGGAGTGGCCCTCACGAACGGCTACGCACGCCGATACGCCTCCGGTGACTACGCCAATGCCCGGGAGATCATGGGGGTGCCACTGTTCGTCAAGTCCCCCGGTCGGGCCGAGGCCGTGGTCAGTGACGCCGACGTGCAGACGACGGACCTCCTTCCCCTCCTCGCCGACGTCCTCGAGATCGAGGTTCCCTGGCCCATGAACGGTGCGGCTCCCGTCTCGTTCGCTCTCGACCGTGCGGCGACGAAGACCCTCCTCTTCCAGATCAACCGTTTCAATGCCGAGGACACCGACCGCGCCGAGGACGGCTACACCGTCTCCGCGGGGGACTACGCGGACTGGCTCGCGACGGCCGGGAGCGCGGGAGTCCCCGGCGATGCGGCCGCGTGGCTGTTCGAGGGTCTCGACATCGCCGGGTTGCGCGGCAGGAACGCACCGTCCCTGTCGACGGGACGCAGCGACGCGCGTGTGGTGCTCGATGCCGACATCGCCGCGCATCCCGTGAAGGTGCTGTTGCGGGGTGAGGTGCGCGGTGCGCCGTCCGATGCGAAGGGTCTCGCGGTGGCCGACGGCTCGGGCCGGATCCTCGCCGTCGCACCGTTCGAGAGGCCCGGAACAGCGCGTCGATTCGTCACCGTCGTCGCCACCCCCGAGGGTGACTGGGCGAAGGAGCAGAGCTACTGGCTCATCGCCGCCGACGGATCCCTCTCGCGCATCGCCGGGTGACTCAGGCGCGGGTGAGTCCCGCGTGCCCGAGGGCCTCGGCGAGGGTCGCCGCCCGCAGGGCACGCACCCCGGCGCGTCCGGCGTCGGCGCCGGACGGAACGATGGCGGTGGCGAACCCCAGGCGCGACCCCACGGCGAGCCGGCGGTCGAGGTGACCGACCTGGCGCACTTCGCCCGCGAGCCCGACCTCGCCGATGACGACGAGATCCGCGGGCAGCGGCACGTCGCGGACGGCCGAGACGAGTGCGAGACAGAGACCGAGGTCCGCACCCGGTTCGCCGAGTCGCACGCCCCCCACCACTGACGCGTAGACCTCGTGGTCCGAGAGCGAGACGTCGGCACGACGTTCGAGGACCGCAAGCAGCATGGACAGACGCCCCTGGTCGAGACCCTGGGCGCTGCGCCGCGGGGGTGCAGCCGAGGAGACACGGTTCGTGAGGGCCTGCACCTCGACGAGGAGCGGCCGTTGACCCTCGATGGTCGGCACCACCACCGACCCGGCGATGCCCGCGGTGCGATCACCGAGGAAGAGCGTGCTGGCGTCCGGGACCCCGCGCAGTCCCTCGCCCGTCATCTCGAAGAGGCCGAGGTCGTTCGTGGAACCGAAACGATGCTTCACCGCCCGCAGGAGGCGCAACGCATGGTGTCTCTCGCCCTCGAACGAGAGGACGGTGTCGACGACGTGCTCGAGCACCCGTGGTCCCGCGAGACCACCCTCCTTGGTGACATGCCCCACGAGCACGAGCGGGACATGGCGGTTCTTGGCCTCCTGCACGAGCCGGTGCGCGCACCCGCGCACCTGCACCACCGAACCGGGGGCCGAACCGAGTTCGGGGTCGAGCACCGTCTGGATCGAGTCCACGACGACGAGTACGGGTGAGATCTCGTCGATGGCGGCGACGATGCGGGGGAGCGACGTCTCGGGCAGCAGCCACAGGTCGGGGCGCACGGCCCCGAGTCGGTCGGCGCGCAGGCGGACCTGCCGCGCGCTCTCTTCGGCCGACACGTAGAGCACGGGTCCCGACGCCGCGGCCAGCATCTGCAACAACAGCGTGCTCTTGCCGATGCCGGGTTCGCCACCGAGCAGGGTGACCGATCCGGGCACGAGACCCCCGCCGAGCACGCGGTCGAGCTCGTCGATGCCGGTGGTGACGGGACGACCGGCGAGAGCATCCACCTCGCCGATGCGCGTCGCCACCCCGGGCGCCACCAGGGACATGCCGGCGGCCAGGGTGGCCGCGGTCTCGGCGGGGTCCTCCACGTCCTCGACGAGGGTGTTCCACGCGCCGCACCCCGAGCACTGACCCGTCCACTTGGGGAACGAGGCGCCGCACTCGGAGCAACGATGCACGAGACGCAGGCGGGCCATGGCGCGACCTTAGAAGCGGGGTGTGCGGGGCGAAGGGCCGCGACCGGCTCCGGCTCCCCGGGTGCGCACCATGAACCACAAGACGGCGGCTCCGCCGACCCACAGCACGCCGAGACCCATCAGCAGCACCCTCACGACACGCGAGACGCTCGAGGCGACGTCGACGTTCGTGACGGTGGTGGCGATGTCCGTGCTCGATCCGTCGAGTGGGATCTTCCAGGTGATCGTTCCCCCGGCGGGCAAGCCCGATGTGGCGTCGATGGAACCGGGAATGGACGCCTCGAAATTCAGCCCGAGAGCCGCACCGATGTCGAGACCGGCGGCTTGCACGTCGGCGGCATAGGGCGCCCCGCCCAACAGCGACCGGGTGGCTTCGTCGGCGAAGGCCTCGAGCCCGCCCGTCACCTGCAGGCGACCGGACAGCGTCCAGGTGCTGTTCGTGTCCTTGCCCGCGCGAACGAGCGTCACCTGTTGCAGGGGACCGGCGGGACCGTTGATCTCAGCGAGGATCTGCGTGGCCTGGGTGGGTCCGTCGAAGGACCTCTCGAGCACGAGACGCAGACCCCCGTCGTCGGTGGCATCGGGCCCGTCGACCCTCCAGCCGACGGCCTCGAGGTCGGCTGCGCGCAGGTCGTCGGCGAGTCCCTCCGCACGAGCCACCACCGCCGGGTCGGCGATGACCGTCACGCGCACGGTGCCGGTCCCGTTCGGCTCGACGTCGAGCCGAACCGTGGCATCGACCCGACACGAGGCGAGCACCACCGCCGCGACGGCGACGGCGAGGAGCCGCGCCGGACGCAGGCGTGTCACTCGCCGGCCGAGGATTCCCCGGCGAGCGTCGGCTCGGCGGGGGCCGTGAAGCCCTCCACCGCACGGAACACGATGTGCTGTCTGCCGGGATTCTCCGGGTCGTCCTCGGAGTCGACCACGATGATCTGCCCCGCGGCGTACTGCTTGTAGAGGATGCGCTCGCTGAGCGGGTCCTCGATGTGGCGCTGGATGGCGCGACGCAGGGGCCGTGCACCGAGCTGCGGGTCGTAGCCGAATTCGGCGAGGGTCTCCTTGGCCGCCTGCGTGAGCTCGAGTCCGAGTCCCTGGGACTCCAGCTGACCGGCGAGACGCTTCACCATCATGTCGACCATCCGGACGACCTCGTCCCTGGACAGTTCGTGGAAGACGATGGTCTCGTCGATGCGGTTGAGGAACTCGGGCCGGAAGTGCGTCTTGAGCGCGTCATTGACCTTGTCCTTCATGCGCGCGTACGACATCGCCTGATCGCCCTTGTTGAATCCGACGTTGGCCTTGCGCAGGTCCTGGGTGCCGAGGTTCGAGGTCATGATGAGCACGGTGTTGCGGAAGTCGACCGAACGCCCCTGGGCGTCGGTGAGCCGACCCTCCTCGAGGATCTGCAGCAGCGTGTTGAACACGTCCGGGTGCGCCTTCTCGATCTCGTCGAAGAGAACGACCGAGAACGGCTTGCGACGCACTGCCTCCGTGAGCTGGCCGCCCTCCTCGTAGCCGACGTAGCCGGGGGGCGAACCCACGAGACGGCTGACGGTGTGCTTCTCCATGTACTCGCTCATGTCGAGCGTGATGAGGGACTGGTCGTCGCCGAAGAGGAACTCGGCCAGGGTCTTGGCCAGCTCGGTCTTGCCGACGCCCGTGGGCCCGAGGAAGATGAACGAACCACTGGGTCGGCGCGGATCCTTGAGACCGGCGCGGGTGCGGCGGATGCTCTGGGAGACGGCCTTGATGGCGTCCTCCTGGCCGATGATCCGCTTGTGCAGCTCGGCCTCCATGTTGAGGAGCTTGGCGGTCTCCTCCTCGGTGAGCTTGTAGACGGGGATGCCCGTCCAGATGCTGAGCACCTCGGCGATGGCCTCCTCGTCGACTTCGTCGAAGAGGTTGATGCCCTGGGCCTTGATGTCGGCTTCCTTCTGCGTCTTCTCCTCGAGCAGGGATCGCTCCTGGTCGCGAAGGCGTCCGGCCTCTTCGAAGCGCTGCTCCTCGATGGCCTTCTTCTTGGCGTCCTGCACGCCCGAGATGCGGGACTCGAGGTCCTTGAGGTCGGGCGGGGTCTGCATGCGCTTGATGCGCAGACGGGAGCCGGCCTCGTCGATGAGGTCGATGGCCTTGTCGGGAAGGTGGCGGTCGCTGATGTAGCGGTCGGCGAGGTTGGCCGCCGCGACGATGGCCTGGTCGGTGATCGTCACGCGGTGGTGCGCCTCGTACTTGTCGCGCACTCCCTTGAGAATCTCGATGGTGTGGGCCACGGTCGGCTCATCCACCTTCACGGGCTGGAATCGGCGCTCGAGGGCCGGGTCCTTCTCGAGGTGCTTGCGGTACTCGTCGGTCGTCGTGGCGCCGACGGTCTGCAGTTCGCCGCGCGCGAGCATCGGCTTGAGGATGCTGGCTGCGTCGATGGCACCCTCGGCGGCACCCGCACCGACGAGGGTGTGGATCTCGTCGATGAAGATGATGATGTCGCCGCGGGTCTTGATCTCCTTGAGGACCTTCTTGAGGCGCTCCTCGAAGTCGCCGCGGTAGCGGCTGCCGGCCACGAGGGCCCCGAGATCGAGCGTGTACAGCTGCTTGTCCTTGAGGGTCTCGGGCACCTCGTCGGCGACGATGCGTTGGGCCAGGCCCTCGACGATGGCGGTCTTGCCCACGCCGGGTTCACCGATGAGCACGGGGTTGTTCTTGGTGCGTCGGGAGAGGATCTGCATGACCCGCTCCATCTCGCGCTGGCGACCGATGACGGGATCGAGCTTCTTCTCGCGGGCGAGCTGGGTGAGGTTGCGACCGAACTGGTCGAGCACCTGGCTGCCGCCCTTCTCGGACGGCTCGTCCTTCGAGGAGCCGGACGATCCCGACCCACCGGAGGCCTCGCCCTTGGAGCCGGGGCCCTGGTAGCCCGACAGCAACTGAATGACCTGTTGGCGCACGCGACCGAGGTCGGCGCCGAGCTTGACGAGCACCTGGGTGGCCACTCCCTCGCCCTCGCGCAGCAGACCGAGCAGGATGTGCTCGGTGCCGATGTAGTTGTGGCCCAGTTGCAGCGCTTCGCGCAACGAGAGCTCGAGCACCTTCTTGGCCCGGGGCGTGAAGGGGATGTGACCCGACGGGGACGAACCGCCCTGACCGATGATCTCCTCGACCTGGGCGCGCACGGCCTCGAGGGAGATGTTGAGCGCGTCGAGGGCCTTGGCGGCGACGCCCTCGCCCTCGTGGATGAGGCCGAGGAGGATGTGCTCGGTGCCGATGTAGGAGTGGTTGAGGAGACGCGCCTCTTCCTGGGCGAGCACGACGACCCTCCGGGCCCGGTCTGTGAAGCGTTCGAACAAGATGACCACCTTCCGTGATCCGCAGGTTCCTCCCGAGTGTATCGGGGGAGGGAGTCAGGCCTTTGGGGCGGGCCTAGCCTGACGGGGTGGAAACCTCGCCCCTGTTGGCCATCTCCCACATGGCCGACGACCGGCGACGGGTGGAACAGGCCCTGCTCGACGCGGTGCGGACCCCCGACGACTACCTCACCGAGATCGCCTCGCACCTCATTTCGGCGGGTGGCAAGCGTCTCCGCCCCGTCTTCACCCTGGTCGCCTCCCGGGTGGGGGGCGACGGCCCGGCGTCCGAGGAATCGGTCGCAGGTGGGATCGCGTGTGAGCTCGTTCACTTGGGGTCCCTGTACCACGACGACGTCATGGACGAGGCCGAGACGCGCCGCGGCGTCGAGACCGTGAACGCCCGGTGGGGCAACCTGCAGGCCATTCTCGCCGGCGACTTCCTCCTGGCGCGAGCCTCAGAGATCGCGGCCTCTCTCGGCACCGAGGTGGCCGGTCTTCTCGCTCGCACCATCGGCCGCCTGTGCGAGGGCCAGATCGAGGAACTTCGCCACACCTACGACGTCGGACGACCCGTCGAGTCCTATCTCGAGTCCATCAACGGCAAGACGGCTTCGCTGTACGCGACGGCGGCCCGCATCGGCGGCCTCGTCGCCGGCCACGAGCGACCGGTGGTCGAGGCGCTCACCGAGTTCGGCACGGCCTACGGCATGGTGTTCCAGATCGTCGACGACGTGCTCGACCTCGTGGCCACCGACGCCCAACTCGGCAAGCCGGCCGGGCACGACATGGTGGAGGGCGTCTACACCCTTCCCGTGCTCCACACCCTCGCCGACGGGGGCACGGCCGCCACCGAACTGGGGGCCATCCTCGGCAAGCCGCTCGATTCGTCCGAGCGCTCGAAGGTGCTCGACATCGTCCGCTCGGGCGGCGGCGTGGATTCCGCCGTGGCCCATGCACGTCGTTTCGTCGTGCGGGCCGAGCAGGCCTGTGCCGCTCTGCCCGACGGTGAGCCCACCGAGGCCATGCGCGCCTCGACGGCGGCCCTGCTCGCGTCCGTCTCCTGACGTCGGGACGGGATCGGCACTGGCTTGCCCGGCGCGGGCGTCAGACGGCGCTGCGCGCGGCGTCCCCGAGGGGACGCCAGGCCTTCTCGGCACGACCGAGGAACTCGATGAGGATGCGGTTGAACGTGCCGGCGTGCTCGATCGTGAGTCCGTGCGCACCGCCACTGATGACGACGAGCTCGGCGGTGGGGATGAGTGAGGCGATCTCCTCGGCGTCACCGCGCGGGGTGAGGATGTCCTGGTTGCCCACCACGACCATCGTCGGACAGGTGATGTTGGCGAGGTCGGCCTGCAGACCGTCCGGGGTGCGCACGATGGCGTCCACCTGGCTGACGAACGCGGCCGCGGGATTGCCGAGTGCGAGCGGCCCCAGCACGCCGATGGCGGGCACGAGCCTGCGGAACGAGCGCGGGCCGATCATCCAGCGTGCGGCCTCCTTCGTCATCTCCCCCATCCCCTTCGTGGCCGCGACGGCGGCCCAGGAGCGCAGCAGTTCCTCACGCCACGGATGGTTGCGACACGCGGTGGCCACGAGGGTGAGCGAGCGCACCCGGTTCGGGTGGCGCAGGGCGAGGATCTGACCGATCGCTCCGCCCATGGAGAGACCCACGACGTGGGCTGCGTCGACGCCGGCGGCGTCGAGGACGCTGACCGCGTCCTCGGCCATCTGCTCGAGGTCGTAGACGCCGTCGGGTTTGTCGCTGCGTCCCGCCCCGCGGTTGTCGAACGCCACGGTGCGCCAGCGCAGTGCGAGCGCGGCGCGCTGCAGGTTCCACGAGTTCTTCTCCGCCCCGAGACCCTGAATGAGCAGCACGGGCGGGCGTCCGCGCATGCCGGTCACCTCGAAGTGGATGCGCGTGCCGTCGGCGGCGGTGGTGCGGGGCACGTCAGGCCACCGGAACCCGTGCGGGGATGCGCTCGATGGCGGGCCAGCCGTAGAGCCGTTCGATGACCTCGACGGTCGAGTGTCGCGGCGCGAACCGCAGCAGGTGGGCCGCCTCGTTGCTCGCGGCCAGTCGTCCGTGGCGCAGCAGGCTGTCGACGTGGTCGGGGATCGGTGCTCCGGCACCGGCTGCCGCCTGCCGGGCCATCCACCAGACCGGACCGAACTGGGGAAGGGGGAGGCGGTTCCCCGCTGCCGCCGCGCGCAGGAGACTGATGGCGCCGTTCGCCACGATGTTCACCGTGCCGTCGGCGCCGCGCTCACCGGCCTGGATGAACGCCGTTGCCGCGTCGTGGTCCTCCACGACGCAGAAGATCGGATTGTGCACGCCGCGCACCGGCACCACCGGGAGCCGCAGCAGGCGACCGAGCGGGCTCGGCACGTGGGGGCCGAGCACCGGCGCCAGGCGCAGGATGCACACGTTCACCCCGCGCGCGGTGCGCAGCTCGGCGGCCTGGGCCTCGATCGTGGCGCACATCGCCCCGTAGACCGTGTCGGGGTCCGGCGGGGTGGATTCGACGGCGATACGTGGCGAGTGCGAACCGGGGCCGTAGATCTCGATGCCGCTGCGCACCACGACCGTCTCGAGCGAGGGCGCCCGGTGGGCGGCGTCGAAGACGTCCTTGGCCACGGCCTCGGTGCAGCGCCGGGCCTCGTCGGTGGCGAGGCGGGCGTGGGGTTCCCACACGCCCACGTGGAGGATGACGTGGGGGTCGAAGTCGATGACGAGGTGCTCGATGCGACCCGAGTCCTCGGGGTCGACGCGCACGAAGCGGGAACGCTGCAGGAGGCGTCGCGGGGGATCGACGTCGAAACCCATGACGTCGCCGATCCAGCCGGCGCGCTCGGCCATGGACGCCACCAGTGAGCCGAGTTCGCCCCCCATGCCGGTCACGAGGACCCTCTTTCCCCTCACTGTCGTCGACCCGCTTCCCCCGGCGGACCGGTTCAGCGCAGCTCGTGGGCGCCGAGGATGACCTCGCGGGCCCAGGTGTCGAGCTGACGCCCGCCGATCTGCTCGGTGATGATGATGGCCTGCGAGGGG
This sequence comes from Actinomycetota bacterium, assembly GCA_039800125.1. Classification (GTDB taxonomy): domain Bacteria; phylum Actinomycetota; class Acidimicrobiia; order Acidimicrobiales; family Ilumatobacteraceae; genus UBA2093. The sequence goes on along the minus strand of JBDLRG010000131.1, from coordinate 6,528 downwards.
TCCTCGATGAGGCCGCTCCATCTGATGTAGCCGCCCACGATCCCGAGGATGCGGTCGCCCACCTCCTCGCCGTGGATGACCAACTTGGCGTCGCGGGAGACGAGATCGTGCAGTTCGCGGTAGAAGTCGCGCAGGAATCCCTCGGTGTCGTCGGCCCCGCTCAGGGGTCGGTGGCGGTGGGGCATGTTGAGTTCCTCGTAGGCGTGGAGGTTGTGGGGCGCGGCGATGATCGAGACGACGAGGTCGAAGTTGTTCTCGCGCAGCCAGATGATCTCCTCCTGGCGGCGGACGCGGCGATGATTGTCGCCGTAACCACCCGGACGCTCGCAGATGGCCAGTTTGTCCTTGATCACCCAGGTGAAGTTGCGGGGGGTGATCCCCTGGGCCCATTTGCCGCGGAGTTTGGGTGGCATGCGAATCTCCTCGATCCTCGACCGGTTCTCCCGTGTGCGGGACCGCTCGAGAATTTATCCCAGTCGGCGGACGGTGAGCCGCTGTTTGCTGCGACGAATCTCGCGATTTTCCCCGATGTCGCAGGCCGATCTCTCGTTTCGGGCCACTTCGAGGATCCTTTCGATGGTTGCGGCGTCCGGAGGGTGGGGGTCCGACAGCCACCGACGCAACGCGCGGCGGGCCAACGGAGCCGGTGCGGATGCGAGCGCGATCGCATCGGTCGGGTCGATCCCGCTCGAGAGTTCCTCGAGCAGCGCCTCGTCGTCGCCGAGCACGTCGGCGGTGCGCAGGATGAGGGGAACCGGGTCCCGGTGCGAGATGTCGGCGGCGAGGGGGAGCATCTCGGCTCGCACCCGATTGCGCACGAATCGTGAATCCTCGTTCGTCTCGTCGCGCACCGGCTCGATGCCCAGTTCGTCGCACAGCGCACGGGTGTCCGTGCGCCGGAGGGCGAGGAGCGGCCTCGTCGGGGAGGGGCCCATTGCCGAGAGCCCCCGGGAGCCGGCGCCTCGCAACAGGTTGATGAACACCGTCTCGGCCCGGTCGTCGGCCGTATGTCCGGTGAGTACCCCATCGGGCAGCGCCGCGAAGCGGGCGTCACGGGCCCGTGCCTCGAGGTTCGGACCCGCCGCCACGACCACGCGGTGCACGAGGACGGGTACGCCGAGACGGGAGGCGACGGTGCGCACGACGTCGGCGTCACGGGACGACGTCGCGCGCAGTCCGTGGTCGACGTGATGGGCGACGGCATCGAGGCCCGCGTGCCGGGCGAGAATCAGCAGAGCCAGAGAATCTGCCCCGCCGGACACGGCGAGATCTACGTGCGTTCGGGACGGCGGGAATCGACAGAGCCCGAGAAGGGACGGAAGGAGGGTCGAGCCGGAGAAGGGAATGTCGGCCGCACTCATCGCCGCGCCCCCGGCATCAGTGCAGGGTCACTTGTCGGGGCGTATTTTGCGCTGGCGTCGGTTCGGGTACCGGGTGGCCGACACCTTGACGATGTAGCCGATGACGCCCTGGAGCACCGCGCCGACGGCGGCGAGGAGGAGGAAGAGTCCGAGCCAGTAGTGCCACACCTGCGCGATGATCATGGTGCCAGCCTAACCGCGCGACCCGCCGGGCTCGCCGTTCGCGTCGAGTGCGAAGCACGACCTGAGGCGCGCGGCGAAGCCGGGATCGAGGGTGTCGTCCTGAGCGTGGATCCGCACCACGCGGCTGAGCTCGGAGTGGAACTCGTAGGCGCCCTGGCAGTCGGTGCATCGACCGAGGTGCGTCATGACGGCCTCCACCTTCTCGGGCGGCAGTTCCTTGTCGAGAAAGCGTTCCAGTTCGGCGAGCGTCTCCGTGCAATTTCCATTCGCGTTCACGGGTCTCCTCCTTCCCCCCCATCGACGGACGTGTCGACGAGCCCCCTTGTGGTGGCGTAGTCATACAACCGCTTCTGCATGGCCTTTCTTCCCCGGTGCAGGCGGGACATCACCGTTCCCACGGGGACGTCGAGCATCTCGGCGATCTCCTTGTACGAGAAGCCGTCCACGTCGGCCAGCAGGACCGGCAGGCGGAATGTCTCGGGAAGTTCCTCGAGGGCGGACTTCACCTCGTCGGCGGTGAACAGCGCGAGCATCTGATCCTCGGCGGACGCATCGAGGGCGGCGGGGTTCAGGGTGCCGAGTCTGCGGTAGAGGTAGAGGTCCTCGACATCCTCGATGTCGGTCTCGATGGGTCGTCGCTTGGCGGCGTTCCACTTGTTGATGAAGGTGTTCGTCATGATGCGGAACAGCCAGGCCCGCAGGTTCGTGCCGCGTTCGAAGGTGTGCGAGGCCCGCCACGCCTTGAGGAATGTCTCCTGCAACAGGTCCTCGGCGTCGCTGCGATTGTGCGTCATGCGCAACGCCGCCGACCAGAGCTGCGGTGCGTGCGACATGACCTCCTCGACAAAGGGGTCGTCCCGGTCCGTGGGGGTCATCACTCTCCGCTGGGGGGATTGTCGGTGATTTCCTCGATGGTGCGGACGAAGAGCTGGAGATTGTCCACCAGTTCGTGGCGGCGCGAGGGTTCTATGGACCGCACCAGTTCGAGCAGGACGGCGCGGCGCCGCGTGAAGACGCGTTCGTGTGCGGCACGGCCCTTCCTCGTGGCCGCGACGTGCACGGCACGCGCGTCACCGGCCAGCTTCACCTGCTCGGCCAACCCGTCCCGCACGAGACGCTGGATGGCGCGCGTGGCGGTGCTCGGGTCGATGCGCAGGTGGGCCGCCAGGTCCCCCATGCGGCGGGGTTCCTCCGCCGCGACGAGGAGGTCGAGCAGGTCCATCTGACGCGGGTCCACGGCATCGTCCCCCTTGCCGTAGATGCGGTCGCGCAACGGACCGTTGACGCCCCCACGGCGGATGTCGCGCCAGGCGATGCCGATCCTCGAGATGAGGTCGAGTTCCTCGGTCGTGGGCGCCGGTGCCGCCTGCCTGCGCGAAGCCATCACCCGCCGACAGTAGTCATCTCCGGTGGAGGGGTCACCAACGGAACGAGAAGGGAGCCTCGTCGAAACCGGTCACCCATTTGTCGGGATCGCGGCGGTCGTAGCGGGGGTATTTGTTGTTCAGCAGCGTGAACCCGTCGCTGAGGGAGCGGAAGGTGTGCCAGACGCCGGGCGGAATGCGCAGGGCGTGCGGGCCCTCGGTGCCGATCTCGCCGAGCTCGAACCGCACGAGCACGCCGTGCGTGGGGCTGTCGGTGCGTGCATCGTGGAGGGCGATCTCCACCCGACCGTTCAACAGGAGGTAACGGTCGGTGGTTCTCCGGTGCACGTGCCATTCGTGGCGGTGGTGAGCCGGGTTGGTGATCGTGTACATGTGCTCGATCGGCTCGGTGTAGATGGTGTTCCAATCGGGGTGGTACACCTCGGTGAGATGCCCGTGCTCGTAGTGCACCGTGGGCACGTGCATGAGGAGGGCCCCGTCGATGCCGGTGGGCTCGATGACGCTCGCGTGCTCGACACTCGGATCGGATTTCTTCACTTCCCTCGCAGACCTTTCCTCACGAGACCCACGAGACCACGCATGGGGGCGGAGAGGCGCGACGCCGTCGAGCCCCTCAAGCATTCGAGATCGCGCCGCAGGGCCGTTTCCTGTTTCCGGAGAGCCTTGTTCTCGCGTGTCAATTCCAGTCGTTGGCTCCGCAGGTCCGCGATCTGGGCGTTCAGGGCGATGATGCGGGAGTCCGCCTCCCGGGCGACCTCGATGAAGAGGTGCGAGGCCCGCCGTGCGATCGCATCGCGGATGTCCTCGGGAACGGGGGGCTCGGGGACGGGGAGCGGGGGGAGGTCCGCGAAGTCGCGTTCCAATTTGGCATGCACGAGCGGCGTGTGGCGCCGGTACAGGACGTGGGCGAGCATCTTCGTCGTGGAGCCCCTCACCTCGTGGGTGATGCGGGCCGTCGGTACGAGGGCGAGGCGGTGCCTGCCTCGGACGAGGCGCAGCGAGACGTCAACGTCCACATTGGTGAGCGGGTAGAGGTCGAGGTCGAAGCCGCCGATGTCCTCGAGTGCCGTCGACCGGTACAAGGCCCCCGAACCCGACACGAAACACCAGTCGAGATCCGTGTCGATGTCTTCCGGTGCCGTGTCCTCGAAGGGGTAGTTCGTCCACCGGGTTCTCGTATCGTCGGCGAAGATGCCGGCCCGGGTGTGCCTGGGGACGACACCGTCGCGCACGAGGATGGGCGAGGCGGCGGCCAGCAGGGGGTCGGCCTGCACGGCGGCGAGGAGATGCGCGAGGACGTCGTTCGACAGGGTCATGTCGTCCTGGACGGACCACAGGAAGTCCGCAGGGAAGGCGCGACGGACGTACTCGAGCGAACCGACGTAGCCGAGGTTGAGACCCGGGGTGACGACCCGATCGGCATGCGGGAGCGGTTGTGCGAGGGGTTCTCCGGAATTGTTGACCACGACGACGGTGAGACCAGGGTGCCGCGTGTGTTCACGGACGGACGAGAGAGAGGCCTCCAGTCGACGAATGTCTCGCGCGAGGGTCGGCACCACTGCCACCACGCTTCTCATGGAGAAAACCGTAACGGCACGGGGTGCGGAGCCCAAGAGGGGAATCGAACCCCTGACCTACGCATTACGAGTGCGTTGCTCTACCGACTGAGCTACCTGGGCGAGGAAACACGAGCCTAGCGAGCAATCCCGCCGGGAGAACCACGAAGGCCGGTCCGTCCGCGGTGTTCCGCGTCCGGACCGGCCTTCGTCAGGCTGATGGGGTGATCGTCAGGCGAGGCGGCGGCGGCGGGTGCCACCGAGCACGGCCGCTCCGGAGAGCAGCATCGCCAGACCGACCATCAGGGTCGTGGTCTGCAGTCCCGTCGAGGGCAGCACGCACACTTCACCGGTCTCGATGGTGCGGCTGTAGATGTGCTGCAGTTCCGGGTCGGCCTGGTCGTCGGGGTTGCCCTGCCAGGTCACCACGTAGGCGCACGCGTTGTTGTTGAGCGTGACCGCCGGACGCTGGTGGACGGAGTTCGCCCCGCCCTCTGACTCGGACACGTTCAACTCGTCACCGATGGGGGCACCGGTGCCGTCCACACGGAGAGCCCAGACGTTGGTGCCGGGATTCCAGTTCGGTCCCATGTGCCACACCAGCACGTATTCGTTGGAGGCGCCGTTGGCTGTCAGCTGGGGACGGTAGAAGTCCTCGGTGGTGTCGGTCGTGCTGAACAAGGTAATCCTGTCACCCGAGAGGGTGCCGTCGGCATTGACCAACTGCCCCCACATTCCACATGCCGTGGTCGGCGTGGAGCAGTTGTTGTTGCGGCTCGAGGACCAGACGACGAGGAACTTGTTGGTGGACGAGTTCCAGGACACACCGGCGCCGGACACCTGGGAAGCTTCGGCGTTCGGAATGATGCGGATCGTGGATCCCACGCGGGCGCCACTGCCGTCCACGAGCTGCCCGAACGGTGCGTACGTGTCGCCGCTTTCGACATAGCCGACGGTGACGAGCAGAGCCCGGTCGCTGGTGGGTGAATAAGCCATCTGTCCGTTGGCATAGGGGTCGTAGACGTCGCCGACGACGGTCGGACCGGTCAGTCGCGCGCCCGCTGAACTCACCGTGAAGGTCATCCACTGCTCATCATCATTGGTGTTGGTGAGCGGAGTGATGTATTCGACCACAGCCGAGAAGAGGAAGTGATTCTCCGACTCGACCCAGACGGCGTTGGCCTGGGCCATGTAGGCGATGGTCCGACCATCTGCGAGCAGGGGGTACGTGGAGGAGTCCCAAATCTCGGTCGATGCTCCGCTCAGGCTGCCGTCGGTGTTGATGGCCTGATGGAGAATCTTGCCCGAGTCCAGAGGGATGAGGAACGCGGACCAGCCGTCGGTGACCGGGTTGTACACGACAGCGGGACCGGAATAGTAGTAGTCGGTGCTGTCGTCTCCGAGACTGACCGGATCGGTGAGCGGTGCGCCGTCGGGGCCGAGCAACTGGGCGTAGTGATGGCCGACTCCGTCCGAGCCGGAGTTGGCCTCAACTTCGTAGCCGAAGTAGACGACGAGTGAGTTGCCGTTCGGATGAGCCGCGACGGTGGTCCAGCCGAGGTCGCCCCAGTCGGCTTCGGGGAAGTTGGAGACCTGGTTGACGTCGGAGATGGCCGCAGCACCGGCGAGGCCGGCCGATGCGAACAACGTTCCGACGGCCACCAAGGCCGTGGTGAACAGTGTGGTTTTTCTCATGCGACGAAAGGTAACTGACCGGTCGCCCAGGGGTCAAGTGGATCCGCCACCCGCCGGGGCAACACCGCGCCGGGCCGCCTGTGTCCATGCCCGGCGCAGCCGGGTATTCCGGGCGAGAGCCGCCTGCGCGAGGCAGAAGGCAGGCCCGATGCGCAGGGTGGCGTTCTTCGAGGGACTGCGAAATTCCAGAGTCGTCAACTGGGTCCGATCCCCATCGAGGGACAGTTCGGTGACGATGTCATGGGGCGGCAATCCCAGAGGGCTTCCGTCACGCAGGAAGCGACCGTAGGTCAGCACGACGTCCGCCAGCAGGCGCAGGGTGTCGTCGTCCTGGCGGTGTGCGGTGGC